>NZ_JAUBSX010000083.1:0-32623 GCF_036704885.1 Microcoleus sp. F4-D5
TAGTCTGGGCATCGATCTGTTCTACCTTCTACATCTACATATAAATGGTAGCTCTATTCACGCCCAAGTGTACTAGCATCCAACATCGCGTCAACTGTTTCTAAACTATGGGTAGTTGCAAATAATTGAACATTCATTTGCTTGCACCACTGCACAATCCAAGCAAATGAACTGCGAAGAGCTTCAGTATGAATTGCTGTTTCTATCTCATCAATTAGCAAAACTCCACCTCTGACTTTTGTCAGCGTTAGAGCAATAAATAGCAAGCGACGTACTCCATCACCAAAAGAACTTAATGGTGAAATTCCCACTTGTTTGTGGTCAATATAGAGACTGCTACGATTGCCGCCATGCGAGAGAATCACTAAATCAATAATTCCTGAATCCATCACTTGCAATAGCTTAATCACTTCCGGCTTAAAACGGTGAAAAATAGCTTCTGAGAGCAAGTCAACTTGTGACTGTTCTATGCGGTGAGAAAAAGGTGTCACAGTATTAACTGACAGCATTGCATCTGAGCGAATTCGCCGATTCGTTAAACGCTCATTTTCCCAAATTTCAAAAAATTCAGATAATTCATTGGGTGAATCCGATATAATAGCTTTTAGCTCTATTTCTGCACCTCGCAGAGTATTATCAAATCCCAGATCGTCTGAGGATTGACTTTCGTCATCTTCCGATAATTCCACTCCCTCAAATTCTTGGTAAATTGCCTTCGACTCTCTCACTAAAAACTTACCATTACCAGAAACATGAGTTTCCATTTGGTAAAAATCCAATTGTTCTTCTTCTTTATTTTGAGGAAACAGCCATTTTAGTGCCTCCAGTCTTGGCTTGCGAGAATATTTGATTTCTCGCCGCCACGATGTGTTCAGCCATTCCAGCGAATCTAAGGGGCGACAATAGGTTGATATCGCCTCTAAAACACTGGTTTTACCTGAGTTATTCCCACCAACCAATATGTTGATTTGACCCAAGTCCTGCAAGGTTAAATCTCGCAGGCCTCGGAACCTATGAATGGTTAAATTGTCAAGGTGTTTCATAATTATGACTTGGGCGTATAAGTCGATCGCACTTGCAACTCCTTCAACTGCTTCTCATCCACACCAGACGGCGCATTTGTCAGCAAACAACCCGGCTGCTGCGTCTTCGGAAACGCAATCACATCTATTCAGTGTAATGATACTTACAAGCCACGATCGCAATTTCTCGATCCGTAACTTGGTAAACCAAACGATGTTCGTTATCAATGCGCCTAGACCAAAAACCACTTAACTCGTATTTCAGAGGTTCAGGTT
The DNA here is from genome assembly GCF_036704885.1 of Microcoleus sp. F4-D5. Lineage (NCBI taxonomy): Bacteria > Bacillati > Cyanobacteriota > Cyanophyceae > Oscillatoriales > Microcoleaceae > Microcoleus > Microcoleus sp. F4-D5. The sequence goes on from NZ_JAUBSX010000083.1 coordinate 1,299, forward strand.
TTCCCAATCCTTCAAACGGTGAGCGGTCTATATCTTTAATCAATTCTACAATTTTGCGATAAATCTTTTTGTCTAATTTTGCCCATTCATTAAAATCTGCAAAAGCAGAAGATTCAAAAACAATTCTTCGGCTCATTGCAAATTCTGTAAGTTAACTTCAACTACATTTTGCCGCTCTTTAACATTTTCAATAGCTGTTAAAAGTCTATTTTTGTTGACTTCGGATTTCAAAAGATATTCGGTTTCATCACACTCAGAAACAATTATTTCAATCTCTTTATCTCCAAAAGTCGCCTTGATTTGTTCTAAAAAATGATGATTGAGTTCGCTGGCTTTTAAACGATAAACTGTTGACATCGTTTTTACCTATTTTCGATTATGCTAATTATAGCGTTTTTAGTCTAAAAACGTGGAATGTAACTAGAGCATACAGTATCAGCGAAAGTTTTGACTCAATGACAGTCCAGGACGCAGAATCGTGTCTGTCATGCTGAACAAAACGCAGTCAAGTGAAGCATCGATCGAGATGCTTCGCTTCTCTCAGCATGACACATAGGCTTTGCCTAAGTCCCGATCGCCCTTATGACTTGGGCGTATAAGTCGATCGCACTTGCAACTCCTTCAACTGCTTCTCATCCACACCAGACGGCGCATTCGTCAGCAAACAAGCAGCCTGCTGCGTCTTCGGAAACGCAATCACATCGCGAATCGATTCCTCACCAGCCAACAGCATCACCAGCCGATCCAAACCGTAAGCAATGCCTCCGTGGGGCGGAGTTCCATACTCAAACGCATCCAACAAAAAGCCAAACTTATTGTAAGCTTCCTCAGTCGATAAGCCGATCGCCTCAAACACCTTTTCCTGAACTTCCCGCTGGTAAATCCGCAGAGAACCGCCGCCAACTTCTGTACCGTTTAACACCAAATCGTAAGCTTGAGCCCTCGCAGTTTTCAAATCGTTAATATCGTCGGGATGCGGCGCCGTAAACGGGTGGTGCAGTGCTTCTAAACGCTTCTCGTCAGCGTTCCATTCAAACATCGGGAAATCTGTCACCCACAGCAGATTCATCTTGTCTTTGTCAATCAATCCCAATTCGTTACCGACGAACAAACGCAATCTATCCAAAGTCTTGTTGACAGTTGTCGCGTCGGCTGCTGCGAATAACAACAAATGACCCGGTTGCGCGCCGGTGCGATCGAGCAATTCCTGTTTTTGCGCTTCCGTCAAATTATCCTTAATAGCGCCGATCGTATCAATTTCGCCGTTATCCCGCACGCGGATGTAAGCCAATCCCTTCGCACCCGCTTCGCTGGCTTCCTTAAACAAATCGCCTTTCGGACCCGGTTTAATCCGCACGTTAGAAATCGCATCATTCCCGCCCGGAATCGGCAAAACTTTCACAATTCCGCCCGCAGCAACGGCCCCAGAAAATACCTTAAATCCCGAATCTTTCATCAAATCGGAAACATCGACTAATTCCATACCGAAGCGAGTATCCGGTTTGTCGCTACCGTAGCGATCCATCGCTTCTGCGTAAGTCAAACGCGGAAAAGGACAAGGCAATTCAACGCCTTTGACAGTTTGGAAAATATGGCAGACTAAACCTTCATTTAAGGCAATTACTTCTTCCACAGACATGAAACTCATTTCCATGTCCAATTGCGTAAATTCCGGCTGTCTGTCAGCGCGCAAATCTTCATCGCGGAAACAGCGGGCAATTTGATAATATCTGTCAAAACCAGACACCATTAACAATTGTTTGAACAACTGCGGCGACTGCGGCAAAGCATACCATGCACCGAGATTGACGCGGCTGGGAACTAAATAATCTCTCGCACCTTCTGGAGTCGATCGCGTTAAAATCGGTGTTTCAACTTCAATAAAACCTTCAACATCTTCCAAGTGGCGACGCATAGCTTTCACTACTTGGTGGCGAAGCTGCAAATTCCGACTCATACGATCGCGCCGCAAGTCCAAATAGCGATATTTCAGCCGCAAATCTTCCCGGACGCTTTCATTTTCCGCCGTCGCCACCTGAAACGGCAACTGTTTGCGAACCGCATTTAACAACTCAATTTCGTCAGCATAAATTTCTACTTCACCCGTAGGCAATTTCGGGTTGAGGGACTCTTCGGGGCGGTTGGTGACTCGCCCGGTAATTTTAAGCACGTATTCGCTGCGTAAAGCCTCAGCCCCGTGATAGGAATCGGGGGTGCGTTCAGGATCGCTGACAATTTGCACAATACCCGATCGATCGCGCACATCCAGAAAAATCACCCCGCCATGATCGCGGCGGCGATCCACCCAGCCGTAAAGGGTGACAGTCTCTCCGATGTGTTCGCTTCGCAGTTCGCCGCAGTAGTAACTTCTCATAATTGGGGGTTATGGACTAAAAATAAAGCTTTTTGATTATAGCGCTTAGTGTCAAAACCTTTTATGAACAGGCAAGATGCCTGTGAAGCGAGAAAATTCAATCTTCGCTTCACAGGCATCTTGCCTGTTCTTTAAAATGGTGCCATATCTGAGTTTAATGCTTCTTGTCAACAAACGCCGTCAGCGCGTTCCATGCAGACTTAGCCGTCTCTGTCAAGCGAATGTTTAGCGACTCAATTTGCCTCACAATAAGGTGCCAATTCTTTTCAGCTTCCGTCTGAATGTGGTCAACAGCTTGTTCGATGCGATCGCGTTCGATCAATTTATTTTGTTCCACCGCTTCTCGCGCTTGTCGCACTGCTTTCAAATAAGCTTCGCGACTGACTTCGCCGGCATCTTGCACCTGCGCTTGCGCCCGCGTTTTAATCGCATCTACCACCAGCCAATTTTTCTCAGTTTCTTTTTTAATCAGGCTGACTGCTTCTGTGAATCTCTCGTGGGCGAGATCCTTATTTTGTTCGATCGCCCCGGACGCCTTATTGACAGCTTTTAAATAAGCTTCGCGGGTGAGTTCGCCCGCTGCTTGCACTTCGGCGGTAGCGCGTTTTTTAATTGCTTCAAACAGCGCCGCAGTTTCTGCGATCGCCTCATCACTCGCGTCGGGCATCTCTTTTTTGACGAGATCCGTCGTTTCGACAGTTGCCTCTAAAATTGGTTCCTCGGTTACTTTTGGATCTGTCATATCAATCTTCTCCTTTGGTAGTAAACATTTTCAAAAAATCTCACAGTCCCTGGATGCAGACTTTGTATGTGTAGCCACAGATTAATTCTGGTCTACTCTGTTAATTTAGCACTTGTTTGCATTGTAGCTACACAATCATAACTCATGTGGAGGATACCGCCTAGTTTTAGGTACGGTTTAGCGCACCTCAGTCATTAGTCATCAGTTATTAGTCATTGGTTATTTGTGGGTTTCAATTACCAACGCTTTTCGACAAAAGTCCCAAGTTCCAATTCCTAATTCCCATTTCCCATTTCCGCTAATCTATAATCTCACTCACCTCTAACAATCTAATAAGTGTTCGCAATCTTTTTTTATGCTACAAGACCCTAATTTTCGAGTTCCGATCGCAATTAGTTTAGGTGCCGTTGCGGGCGCTTTGAGCCGGTATTATATCACCTTGTGGTTTGCCAGCCGTTTCGGGACGGCTTTTCCCTACGGAACTTTTTTTATTAACATCACGGGTTGCTTGGCTATGGGATTTTTTATTACCCTCGCTTTTGAACGAGTGCCGACTATGCCGTCGGAAGTGCGGTTAATGGTAGCAACGGGCTTTTTGGGTGCTTATACTACTTTTTCAACTTACGGTTTAGAGACGAATGTCTTGTGGCGCGATCGATCTTACAGCATCGCCGCTGTTTACTGGGGAGGCAGTGCCATACTAGGAGTAATTGCAGTTCAGTTAGGCATCTTTTTAGCGCGATTGGGAAAATAGATAAAATCGGTTTGGGCAAATAATACCAGTTAAAAAAAAGAATGCAACTGCAGGCAAATTCCCAACCCATACAGCATCAGTAAGTTGATTTTAGGTCGGGGTTGTGGACAATACCGACGACATCTTTGTATCGCACCCTTAACCTCATACAGGGACGCCTTGTAACCGGGTGACCACCCTGTCATGTTTAGTGGTGAGGATTTGTACTGCATGGTGTTGTCCCGCTGAGGGAGAAAAGTCTTCAATCTGTTTCTCTATCCTGTGTTCAGTTTACTCTTTCTCGGTTAATTTGATATTTAAAAAATAATAATGCTTCTTGCGAGCCGATATCCCTATTATTAAAAGAACAGTTAACGATTTAAACAGCGTTTGGTGCGTTTATGCTCGTACATGAGTTGGTCAGCCTTTGCCAGCAATTCTTCTAATGAAAATACAGTATTTAAATCCCCAAACTGTATACCCAGGCTGATGGAGATATAAGCTCGCTCGGACTGTTGATTAAAGCGATCTATATTTTCTTGCAGCCGCTCGTGGAAATTAGTAGATGAATCGCCCGAAAAGTTAGGAATAAATAAAGCGAATTCATCTCCTCCCAGTCGAGCTATAATATCGGCCTCGCGAAAGGTTTGCTTCAATATCTTAGCTGCGTCAACGATTATTCTGTCTCCCAGTTCGTGTCCGAAAGTATCGTTAATCTTTTTCAAACCATCTAAGTCAGCGAACAAAATCAAATAGGATGTTTGCGTGCGGCGAGCAATTTTAAGTTGTTGTTCTGCTAGTAAAAAGAAGCCGCGTCGGTTATATAATCCAGTTAATTCATCGGTCACGGATAGCTGCCTTACTTCTGCTTCTGCCCTCAGACGTTCCTGGATTTCGTGTTCTAAACGTTGATTTTGTTCGAGCAGTTGTTGGCGTTGCTGTTGGATGAGTAATTGATTTTTTACTCGCATCAGCACTTCCTGTTCTTGAAAAGGCTTGGTAATATAGTCTACACCACCCAGTTCAAAGGCTCGTACCTTGTTTTCCAGTCGTTCGATCGCACTGATAAAAATAACCGGGATCTGATCGCTCGTTTCCGAGGCTTTTAACTTTTGGCAGACTTCGTACCCATTCATTTCCGGCATATTGATGTCAAGTAAAATCAAAGCAGGTGGGTCGCGCTGAACACCTTGGAGTGCCATTCTGCCGTTGAGGGCTTTACGGACAACATAGCCCTGTGACTCGAGAATTTTGGCTAACAACCGCAGATTGTCCGGGTTATCGTCCACGATCAGAATATTCGTTTGGGCCGCAAGTTTGAATAGAGTTGTCATGGTATTCTTCCTAAATCTGGGTGAGAGTTGCGATCGCTTCAAGCTGAAAGTTATCGACCAGAGATGTCATAGCCTTGATGAAATCTTGTTTGTCCTCGGGAATTTGAGCGATAAGTTGATAAAGCTTATTATCACTAAGATCGAGTGCTGCTTCATGAACTTCTGCAATCCACTGGGCGGGCATGGTTTTCAAGTGTAGAGTAAATATCTTTGCTGGCGAAGCTGATGATTCTGGCGGAACTTTTTCGGCGTAGCAGTAGCGGACGCCCAAGTGATGAGCTATTTTGTCGAAAAGTGTGTCTTCAGTAAACGGCTTGGCAATGTAGTCATCGCAACCGACTTGCAGGCTGGCGATACGATCGTCTTCAAAAGCATAGGCAGTGAGGGCAATGATGCGTGTAATTTGTCTGTTGTCCTGTGACATTTGCCCTGAGTTATCTGCTGATGACTCGTGACTAATGACTAATGACTCTTGCGATCGAATCTGTCTCGTCGCTTCAAAACCATCCATGACAGGCATTTGAATGTCCATCAAAATCAAGTCAGGGTGCCATGTTTGCCAACGATCGATCGCCTCTGCCCCATTTTCCACCGCACACACATCAAACCCAACTGACTCCAGCAGCGTCACCAGCAGTTGCCGATTTTCTGGAACGTCTTCTGCTACTAGAATTCGGTAGATAGCTTGCCCGGGTGCGAGCCCGATAATCCGATCGCTCGTTTCAGGTTCCTCTAAATCAAGGGACTCTGGTAGTTCCAAAACGACTTTGCAGGTAAAAGTCGATCCTCGATCCAGGGTGCTTCGCACGGTGATATCGCCTCCCATCAGACGGGCAAACTCACGACTGATAGACAGTCCTAAACCTGTTCCTCGATCGTGACGACCGCGATTGGTTTGGATGAATGCGTCAAAAATCGATTCTAAATCTGAGGGGGAAATGCCAGATCCGGTATCCTCAACTTCGACACACAGGGTAATAGTTGGTTTAACATCGGGTTGATTAGTGGCGCGATCGCCATTTGTACCCGATGGCATATCATCTGAGGAAAAAGCTCGTCCGCGCAGGGCTATGCTTCCTGTTGTTGTAAATTTGAGCGCGTTCCCAAGCAGATTAATCAAGATTTGGCGAAGTTTTGCTTGATCGCCACACACATAACGGGGGACAGTAGCATCCCACTCGCTGCTCAGATGTAACCCTTTCTCAGGCGCTTTGAGGGAGAACATCTCGTTAATAGAACCCAGCAGTCGATGCAGATTAAAACAGCTTGTACTCAGTACCAATTGCCCTGCTTCAATCCTAGACATTTGCAAAACATCGTCGATCAATGTCAGCAGATGTTCTCCACTACGGGTAATGATCCCTAAATGCTCTTGAAATTCTTCTGGGATATAGGGGCTGCGGTTCATAAGCTGGGTAAATCCCAGAATCGCGTTGAGTGGCGTTCTGAGCTCGTGGCTCATGTTGGCAAGGAACTGGCTTTTGGCACGGTTGGCTATTGCTGCCCTTTCAGCAGCGTGTTCTAGGGCAGCTTGCGAAAATTCTAACACCGCCAGCATGAGGATATGTCTCATTTCGGCAGCAGCTTCTAACTCTGCAATCTGCCACGGATAAGACATCTCCCGCACTGTCTCTTGCCACCGTTCAAAGGATTGGCGGGGACACAGGTGCATTTTTCCAACTTCGTCGATCGACACAGCATCCTGTGGATTACCTGCCCAGTTTATGGTTTGAATTTGTTCGGGTCGGAACCACAGGATGTGGTATGACTTTTGTGTGGCGTAGCATAGCAAGATTGAGATTGCTAAAACACCGCTAGCTCGATCTTTGAATTGCTTCGCTTGGGGATAAAACTCAGACAAAGAAGCTGTTGCAAACACTCGTTCTTTGTTGTCTTTCAGCAACCACTGCACGAGTTCGCCAACCTCAGCTTCAGATGGTGTTTGACCCACCAATGTCAGACGACCGTCGAGCAGAATTGCAGCTCCCTGAGCATGAACTAAATCTAGCAATTGAGAAGCATTTTCGGTCAATACCTGTTCGATAAAATTAGACTCTCGCCGGAATGCCTGCTGAAGTTTATCCTGAATAGTTTTCGCCTGCGATCGGTAAACGTTCAATTCTCGCTCTTGCTGATGCACCAGTTCGATCGAGGCAAATTGTCCTAAAAATTCACAGGTTTTGCGAGTTTCGTAATCTACCAATCGCGGGCTGTAATGGTGACAGGCAATTAATCCCCACAGGCGCCGATCGTCAATTAACGAAATCGTCAGTGTCCCCGCCACTCCCATATTCTGCAAATATTCAATGTGGTAGGGAGATACTCCCCTTAACACACAAGCACTTAGATCCTGGGGCGTATTGGTTACGGGATGGTTGGTGGGAATTAGGCGAGCCGGGGTGTAATTGATATTGGGAATTTGGCGAACCCAATTTCTGTAAAACAATTTGCGGGCGGGTACGGGAATATCGATCGCCGGGTAATGCAATCCCAAGTAGCTTTCTAGATAGCTTTCTTTCTCTTCAGCAATCACCACCCCATGCTCATCGGCTTCAAAGCGATAAATCATCACGCGATCGAACCCTGTCATGGCTTTTACTTCTCTAGCAATGGTTTGAGCTAAATCAGAAAGACCGAGCGCAGTGCGAAAGTTGAGGATAACTGTTTGCAGACGCTGATAAAAATCCATTGCATGATTATTTTCAATAGTCAATTGGGGCTCTAGTTCCAGAATCAACTCATCGGGTCGCTGATGCACTGTGCTTCTAAAACTTTGAATTTTTCCGTCTTTTAGAGGTATTTTCAGATTAAAACTATTATGAATCTTGAGCTTTTCTTGATTGAGATACCTGACCATTTCTTGTACTTGCTCGTGACCAAATAGCCATGGCAATGGCTGACCTAGCAATTCTGCGACAGCAATGCCAAAAAACACTTCTACATTGTCACTTACTTGTAAAATATTGAGCGTTTTTTCTTGCAACAATAAAAGTATTCCGTGGGGCTGAATATGACCGGGAGCATATACTGATTCTTCACTGCAGTCCTCTAAATTTGTTAAATCTAAAGGAGTAATTTCCGAAATCTTTGGTACTTTATGAGGCATTTTAGAGCAGTAGTTATCAATAAAAATCAAGGATGTTTTTTGGAAAACTTTACCAACAATCAAATTGAATTATTGTTGGCTGTGCCTAATTTCCTAAGCTGTTCGGCATTTAAAGGACTTGCGTAAGGTGCGTCAGCATCTAAGGTTTTCCGTTTCAGCGTAAGGGTTCGCGAATGACGCACCCTACTAGCCTCGTTACTGGTTAAATGCTCCACAGCTTAGTCCTAATCAAACGTTTAACTGCACAACAGCTTATAAATCCAATGGAGGAATTCCACTTGGGAAATTACCTTGAATTAGATTAAGGATTTTCTCAAATTGATACTGGTGGGCGAGTTCCGTCAGATGAGTACCGAATTGAGCCAGGTCTGATGAAAGTTCAGCTACCAGTTCAACGATCGCAAAATCATCCCCACATAAAGCAGCATCTTCCAGCTCAACCACCCATTCTTTTGGTAATGTCGCCAAAAGCATTGGATCGAAGGAATCTGAAACGGAAGAGGCAACAGAACAGAGGTTAGAAGGAAAACAATCTGTTCCCCGTTCCCCCTTTTCTGTTTCCTCTTCCTCATATACATACTCTAACCCCAGGTATTCGGCCATCTTGAGAAATAGGGTCTGTTCCCGGAAGGGCTTGCTGATGTAGTCGTTGCAGCCAGCAGCCAAGGCTAGGGCGCGATCGCTCTGGGAAGCTTGGGCCGTAAGTGCAATAATGATACTGTTCTGTCCGTCTTCCATTGCCCGAATTTGCTTCGTAGCCTCGTATCCATCTAACACGGGCATCCGAATGTCCATCCAGGTTAGGTCGGGTTGCCATTGTTGCCAAATCTGCACAGCTTGCTGTCCGTTGGTAGCTTCTTTTACCTCTAATCCTAATTGTGTCAGTAATCTGACCATTAGCAAGCGATTTTCTGCTTGATCGTCAACCACCAAAATGCGACGATCCCGTTCACTGGGAGCCAGCCCAATCACGAGGCGATTATTCTCTTCCGGTGTAACATTAACTCCACTGATGGGGCTGACGGGAAGGGTAAATGTGAAGGTACTCCCCTCTCCCAGAGTGCTGCTGACAGAAATTTTTCCGCCCATGAGTTCCAACAATTTGCGGCTAATGGTGAGACCTAGACCAGTACCGGCGATCGATCGCTTCCCAGCTTGGGCTTGCACAAACGCATCGAAGATAGTATCGAGTTCGACCGATGCAATCCCTACACCTGTGTCAGCGACTACACACTGGAGAATCTGCCGAGTTGTGGTTAATGCCCCTGTACCGTCCGCCTCAATGCTGACTTGCAAAGTAATGCTTCCCCTCTCGGTAAATTTGATGGCATTACTCAGCAAATTGAGCAAAACCTGGCGCAGTTTTTGAGCATCGACAATCATAAATTGGGGAACTTCTGGCGCAATCTCGAAACAAAAGTCAAGTCCTTTAGAACTTGCTCGTTCCGCCAACATATTTCGGAGGGAATGCAGCAGCGCAATTAAGTCCAATCCGCTTTGTTCAACTGTGCAGTGTCCCGATTCAATTTTCGAGAGATCCAGCACATCGTTAATTAAACTCAAGAGGTGATCGCCACTGCGACGAATTGTTTGCAGGTCTTCTTTTTGGTTGGGAGTTAGAGAGGGGTCATGGGTCATCACCTGAGCAAATCCTAGAATCACGTTGAGGGGAGTGCGTAATTCGTGGCTCATATTGGCTAGGAAGGTACTTTTTGCCAAGTTCGCTGCTTCTGCGGCTTCCATTGCGTACTGCAGTGCCAGTTCTTTTTGTTTGCGATCGCTGATGTCTTTGTGCGTTCCAATCATCCGTAAAGGCTTACCATGTTCATCGTAGGCAACGACTTTCCCGTAGTTAGCGATCCACTTCCACTCACCTGACTTGCAACGCACGCGATAGTCAAAGGCATACTTAACTGAGCTATCTTGCAAGTGACTATTCAGAGACTCAAAAACCCAGAATTTATCATCGGGGTGAATCATCTGTTCCCAGACGTTCAAATCCATCACCAACTCACCGGGCTTGTAGCCCAGCATCTCCTGGTAGTAAGAATTTAGGTAAACTTTTCCAGTTTCAATTTTCCAATCCCACAGTCCATCTCCAGAAGCTTCTAGTGCCAGTTTCAAGCGTTCCTCACTCAGTTGTAAGGCGGTTTCCGCTTGATGTTGTCGCGTCACATCGATCGCCACACCACCTACTAGGATTTGTCCAGATAAGTCGGGGATGAGAAATTTGTAAACCAGAAACTCAGCCAGGGTTCCATCTCGACGGGACGCAATCTCAATCGTTTCAATTAGCTTGGTGGTTTGAGCAACCGTTTGAATATTGTCTAGAAATTGTTGGGCGATGGCGGCGGGGTAAAGTTCAAAAATGGATTTTCCAATCACATTGTCAGTGGGTAACTCGAAGGTATTGAGATAAGTCTGGCTGGCATAGAGCATTACACCATTTTCATCGGTAATCCAGGCAGGGGCTGGGCTGTGATTCATGAAGGCTTGGAAGCGAGTTTCACTCTTTCGGAGTGCCTGTTCTGCTTGTTGGCGTTCCGCTTCGCTGCGTTTGCGATCGCTAATATCCCGGCAGATACAGAAGTTCATCATCTCATCTTGTAATTCCACCCGGTTCCAGCTAATTTCCACGTCATATACAGAACCATCCTTGCGGCGATGTCGCGTTTCAAACAGCGGAATAATCTCCTCTCTCTGCAGCATAAGTTGTAGTTCTTCCTTCGTCCATTGAGCATCCCAATCAAACACACTCAGATTTAGGGTTTCTTCTGGGGTGTAGCCCAGCATTTGAGCAAAACTGGGACTAGCTTCGATAACTTTTCCGACCCAATCCATGACAACAACACCGTCGAGTGAAGTGTTGAAGAAGGTTTTACTCCGCAAGAGCTCCTTTTCTAGTGCAAGTTCGGCTTTTTTGCGATCGCTAATATCTTTCATGAAGCAGTAATGCCCCATAAATTGGTGCTGTTCGTCGTATGTTGAAATCATCACCAACTGCTTATAAAAAACCGAACCGTCTTTACGAACTCCTCTAGTTTCAACTTCAACTCTGCCCTCTTGCACCATCAGCCAATAGGCTGCAACCAGTTTTTCCAACTCATCGGGATATACGGTTTTTTCCCAGGACATCCCGATCATTTCTTCTGGCTGATAGCCTGTCACGTCAGAATATGCTTTATTGACATAGAGGTAACGTCCTTGAGTGTCTATTTTGGAAATGCCCGACAGCGCATTTTTCATCACCTCACTCATTTCTCTCAGCTCTGCTTCTGCGTGTTTGCGATCGGTGATATCTTCTGAAAAACAAAGTAGGTACTGGGGCTGATGCTGCTCGTCGTAAATGGGAATCTTCATTGTATGCAGCCAACGTTTTCCCAGACAATGACTGTCAATGACTTCTTCGAGAATATCCTCAGTCTTACCTTTCTCAAAAGCTTCTCTATCCTTTTGGTCAAAAAAGATAGCCTGTTCTGTTGGGAAAAAATCATAGCCACTTTTGCCGAGCGCTTGTTCGGCTGATATGCCAAATAACCGTTCGCTGGTTTTATTCCAAAACTGAAATACGCCAAATCGTTTAGGCTGTGCGTCCTTAACAAAAACCGCCACCGGTAAATTATCCAGCAGTGCTTGTAAGAAATTGCGCGTTTTTTGGATTTCCAGCTCTACTTTTTTGCGCTTGCTAACATCAATAAACGTAACTACAACTTGTGTGATTTGACCGTTTCGATCTAACTCAGGGTAGGCATTAACTAATACCCAAACAAAACTATCACTTCTTTTTTTTATCCCTAAAACAAAATTTTTGATGGATCTTCCAGTGGATAAAACCTGATTCACGGGATATTCCTCTAGGGGCATAACGCTGCCATCTTCCCGCACCAAATGCAATGCCCGATATCTCACGGTTTTTCCCAGCATTTGAGCCATTGAAAACCCTAGTAATTCAGCGGCGGTTTCATTACATAATTGGACGCTGGTATCTGTCGCATGAATCACAAAACCCGCATTTAAGTTATCGATCAATTGCCGATATCTGGCTTCGCTTACCTGTAAAGCAAATTCAGCTTGCTTGCGTTCCGTAATGTCGGTGTGAGAGCCAGCCATCCGAATTACGTTACCTGCATCATCCCAAAGTGCCTGACCGCGATCCAAAATCCATTTGTAGGAACCATCTTTGCAGCGAAGGCGATGTTCTGTGATATAGAAAGGAGTTTTCTTGGCAAAATGATCCTGAACGGCTTGCATCACCCATCCCAAATCATCGGGATGTATCAGATTAGCCCATTGGTCTAAAATGTTTTGGATTTCATGGTCTTCATAGCCCAGCATTTCCTTCCAGCGACTAGAAAAGAAGACCTCATTGGTTTGAACATTCCAATCCCAAATGCCGTCATTATTCCCGCGTACAGAAAGTTCCCAGCGTTCTTCACTTTGACGTAGTGCTGCTTCTGCTTGTTTGCGGTCAGCAATATTCCGGGCAATCTTTGAGGCTCCAATTATATTCCCTGCTTGGTCTTTAATGGGGGAGACACTCATCGAGACATCGATTAATGTTCCATCTTTCCTCAGCCTCTTTGTATCGTAGTGTTTGATGCGTTCTCCTCGCTGGATTTTGGTGATAATTTCCTTTTCCTCATCCCGATAGTCTGCGGGAATCAGTTTTCTCCCTGATTGCCCTACTATTTCGACCGCTGTATAGCCAAAAATTGTTTCGGCTCCTACATTCCAACTTGTAACTACACCCTCTAAATCTTTGCTGATAATGGCATCTTCAGAAGATTCAACGATCGCAGCTAGTCGAGCGATCCCAATTTCTGCCTGTTGTCGTTGGTGAATTTCCCATTGCAACTGGCGATTTACTTGTTTGAATTGATTGACTTCGCGAGCACTAAGTTGTGCGAGATACGCGAGCAACATCAGCAGCCAAACTAAAAGTAAGCCACCAATTAACACAACTTTTGGTAAATGAAAATGTTCCCTTTCTACTAAATCTAAAGTTGGAGAAACCTCTATTCGCCACTCGGCACTATAGGCTCTTACTACAACTGTTTTATGCTGTGGTGAATATTGAGATGAAAGCTCTTGACCGTAGATCAAATTCGTGCCATCATATATAGCCACATTGTAGCCATGTGGCTTTTTTAAAATACTGTCAAATAGAGTTTTAAACTGAAAAACTCCGACAATAAACCCATCAAACCGCTCGCCTACAAATAAAGGAAAACTTGCTAGAAATCCTTGACCGCCTTGAACGAGTGCAACATTGCGAGTTAACATAGGTTGACGCAAATCACGAGCCACTTGCAAAGTGATTTTGCGACGCCGTTCCCGATTAAGATCTAGGTTTTGCACTGCCTCATTCCCTGCCAGTGGCACAACCCATTGCACTTTAAATGATGGATCGACTAATGCGATCGCCTGATAACCGTAGAAATCCTTTACATAAGCCTCAGCATCGGCTTCCCAAAGAGCCTTTGGTGTACCGCCATTGGCTTCCCAGCGATTCGCCATTTGCCGAAGTGTCAGCATCCGAGTTGATAATTCTTCGCTCAGTTGTAACTGAATCGCATTGGCTTCCTGCTGAATTAAATGCTCAATGTGAGTTTGTCCGTTGAGGGTTAGCAGTTGCCATGTAAATAAAACAGCAAAAGAGGCCACCACACCAAGCAGAAGAGGTAGCAATCTTTTAAGCGGTCTTTGGCATAAGGTTATCATCAGGTTGATTCGAGTGATAGCCATAAATTAAGCGCTCTCTGAATAGAGCTGCCTTCAATTTGTTGGGCGATAATTAATTATACAGCACAGCAAAGTTTTGAGAGTGAAAACCCATTAACGCTAGGACAATCTCTCAACTCGATCGGCCATAAATAGAAATGTTAAATTCTACTGATTAAAAACTTTTGTTTCTTAAGCCCTCGCTGTCTAACTAAATTTAGAGAGAGCGATCGGCTATATCTGTTCAGATTGTCAATAGGTATTGTTTGCCAACAGTGGCGGCAAAACCAGTATATTTGATGCTGGCGAACGTGACGGAGCCTTTGATTCGAGCAGCAGGGCAAGTGTGTCACAAACACCTCTTTTTTTAACTAAGGGGTATTTCACTCTTGTTCCAAAGTGCTGTAAACTGAGTTGAATCAGCAATAACGGGAGCATCTCCATCAAAGCAGCCAAGCTAAAAATTGGAGTTAGGAACCCAGAGGCTGCGAGCCAGGAGGAAAGAGTCTGAAGGAAGAAGGAAGGAGGCAGAAGAAGTTTTTTTGCAAATATGAGATGCTCCCGCAATAAGCAATAACAAGACTCTACAGAAAAAAAATAAAGATTTGGTAAAGAATACAAAATGGTTAAAGAAAAGATACAAGTTTAAACATTTTGTAATAAAATTAAGAGCGCAGAGAATTTTTATCCCACAATACGTACCTTGTAATCTCCCATCTGGTTTGTTATAATTCTACACTATTCAGAGGCAGCTTTTAAGACCGATTCCTACATAAAATGTTTTTTCTGTTCCCTGTTCCTTGATTTGATATGAGAGTCTAAATCCCAGCCCAACACATTGGCAGTTTGAACAGGAACCATAGCTGGATCGAGGGGATTCGCGATAACTGCTGGGAGGTGATATTGACAGTTTTAATTAATTGTTGACTATAGCAAGGTAATAAGTTGTCAATCCAATTTTTGCCCAAAACATCTTTGTGTATATAACCCGTGACGATGAAGAAGAAAGGATTTACGTGGTTAACATTTCGCGGTCGATAGAGTCGGACGCGGATCGACTGCACGTTATCCAATAGCGATCGCTAGCGTCATTATTGAGGATAGCCGATCGCACGGGCAAAGCAATTGGGTTATCGGTTCGGCTTTGCGATTTTGGCTGTGCCAGCTTTTTTGGGGCGGATATAGCAATCCTTGCAGGAGTCGTAAATTTTTTACTCCACCCCAACCCTCCCCGAACCCGCTGGGAGTAAGAAATTGACAAATGATTTAGGATTGGTATAGTGCTGTTGCTACTTCAGCGAATTTATCTTAAGCCGCGCGATTTTAAAGCAGAAGCTTTAGAAATCAAAAAAGGGATGCCGGGGCTGTTTTGGGTTGCTTTAGATACTTGAGAGTTGATTGGGGCTGGCTATGGGATTTTCCCTTCCTTACCTTTGACCGGGCGCAAAAACGGAAACGGTGCCACGTACTCTTGCGGTGGAGAACTCAAAATTTTAGACGAAAGTTCCAACCTCCCAGATTCATCTGTGGAGTAAATCTCAAATCTCAAATCCTTCGACTCAGCGCTTACACCCAAGTCTCAAATCTCAAATCGACTGACTTTCACAGAAGTGCGATCGGATTTGACAGCCAGATTCCTATATTTTACCCTTGGGTGATGGAGTGACGCGATCGCAGCCCTGATTTTTGGGCGGCAAGTTCGATCGCATCAACATCTTAACCCTGATGTTTGCAGTAATTTTTTCTTCACTGTTTGCCCCATTGGTATTGTTCGGAAATCAGCAGAGGGGATTGCCAAGAATGGCTTTATGGGGTATGGGTATGGGAGCCCAGGAATCGATTTTGAAAGCCGCCGTAGCTGGACTGGTGCCTGCCGACAAAAGAGGTTCCGCCTGTGCGATATTTAACACAGGCTATGGCCGATCGTGATTTCTGGGCAGTTGGGCGATGATAATTTTGTACCACCGCTCAATTACTTGGCTGGTTGTATTTTCAGTTGCGCTCCAACTCGCTGCTTTTCGAGTCTTGTTGCTGGTGAAAAAGCGATCGTCTGTCACAGAAAATTGACCGAATACTCGGCAGCCATACCATTTTTGATTTTCGATTTTTGATTTTCGATTGAGAATGACTGACAATCAAGCATCCAGGATACAAGCCCCAGAATTTATCCGTGGGGTCAATGCTTCAATTATTTAATCTAAAATCTCACATCTAAAATCTAAAATCGATTGACTGCATCATGGTTTGGGGCTTGCCTGCCGTTGCATTATTTTAATTAAGAAACTGGTATCAATTAGTCAGCAGTCAGCATTCAGTTTCCCAGAGTTTTTAACTAATCACTGCTGACTGCGGACTGCTGACTGCTGACAAAATTTAAACAACAAGCTAGGAGGTTTAGTTGTGGTAGTTAAAACAGCAACAGAGTGCCTTATTACCTTAGAAGGCGTTAGCAAAGCTTACCAGCAGCCCAACGGTCAAAAAATCTCTATTTTAGAGCCAATTAATTTAGAGCTGCGATCGGGAGAAATAGTAGCTTTGCTCGGACCTTCCGGTTCTGGTAAATCAACATTAATGCGGATGATTGCCGGACTTATCCCGCCCACCGGCGGTCAAGTTCTTTACCGCAATCGTCCTTTAGTCGGTTTAAATCCTGGGGTGGCAATTGTATTTCAAAACTTTGCCCTTTATCCTTGGCTGACGGTACTAGAAAATGTAGAATTAGGCTTAAAAGCTAAAGGAGAATTGCCAGAAACGCGCAGGCAAAAAGCCTTGCAGATGATTGACATTATTGGTTTAGATGGATTTGAAAATGCTTATCCGAAAGAACTTTCCGGCGGAATGCGGCAGCGGGTGGGATTTGCTAGAGCTTTGGCGGTGGAACCCGAATTGCTTTGCATGGATGAACCATTTTCAGCTTTAGACGTGCTGACTGCAGAAAACTTGCGGTTTGAGTTATTAGATTTGTGGCTAGAAAAGAAGATTCCGACTAAAGCTGTTTTAATCGTAACTCACGGGATTGAGGAAGCGGTAATTTTAGCCGATCGCATTGTAGTCTTGGGCCGCAATCCGGGGCGAATTCGCGCCGAATTGACAGTGACTTTGCCGCACTACCGCGATCGCAAAACTCCGCAATTCCAAGCTCTCGTAGACCAAGTTTACAAAATTCTCACCAATCCCGAATTGAGCTGCGAAACAGTGACAGTACCTGCTGAAAGTGTCGCTGCTGTGTCTCAACCTCAACCCCCTCAAAGCGCTAAATACCAATCTCTGCCGCAGGTGCGAACCGGTGCGATCGCAGGTCTGTTGGAACTCTTGGAAGACCGCAAGGAAAAAGACCTCTACCGCCTCGGTCAAGAATTAATGTTAGAGGTTGACGACATTTTGCCGATCGTGGAAGCAGCAAAATTAATGGAATTTCTGGTAATTCAAGAAGGCGACCTCCTTTTAACACCAGTTGGCATTCAGTTCATTGCCGGCGGCATTGACCAGCGCAAACAAATTGTTCGCACCCAAATTCTCAGCAATATTCGCCTCGTACAGCAAATTTCTCGAATGCTTCAGGCAAAGCGCAATCACCGCATTTCTGAAGAGTTAATTTTGGATATTCTAGAAGCCCACTTTAGTCCCAAAGAAGCAATGCGGCAACTGAAAACTGCTATTGACTGGGGTCGCTATGCAGAGTTATACAGTTACGATGAACCGGGCGGCGAAATCTTCTTAGAATCAGAAGATAAAGCTGAGTAGTTAGTGGTTAGTTATCTGTAGAATGTTGACTTTTTTCTGTTTTCATTAGTTGCCAATGCTCGATGCCCGATTCCCGATGCCCATTCCCAACAAATAATTATTATGACAAGACCTCTAACACCCGCCAATAAAACTTTAGAAAGGTCAGCTTGGACTTGGCAAGACGGCTTGCTGGTTCTAGCAATCTTCTCTCTAATTTTGGTCATTGTCCAAACAGCTTCTCAATTCAGCAGTGACTACAACCCGAATTTTAAAATTGAGACTACGCTAAGTGTCTTGCCAGCATATACAGCCCAGAGTCTTTTACGCATGGCAGCAGCCTATTTTTTATCCCTGCTGTTTACCCTAGTTTATGCTTATTCTGCTTACCGCCTTCCCCTCGCAGCGAAAATTTTAATTCCCTTGTTAGACATTTTGCAGTCGATTCCAGTTTTATCTTTTTTGCCGGGAGTTGTTTTAGCGCTGATTACTTTATTTCCCGGTCAAAGAATCGGCGTAGAACTTGCATCGATTATCTTAATATTTACTGGGATGACTTGGAATATGACCTTTAGTTTCTATCAGTCGCTTTCCGGCATTCCGCGAGAACTTAAGGAAGCTGCTCGAGTTTATCGGCTCAATGCCTGGCAGCAGTTCTGGACGTTAGAATTGCCCGCTGGTGCGATCGGACTGGTGTGGAACAGTGTCATGTCAGTAGCCGGCGGCTGGTTCTTTTTGATTGCGATCGAATCTTTTACCTTGGGCGACAAAAACTTTAATTTGCCCGGACTCGGTTCCTATTTGGGCAAGGCAGCCAATGAAGGTAATTTTGGGGCTATCGGCTGGGGTTTAGCAGTATTAATTAGTGTTATTCTAGCCGTAGACTTTTTGATCTGGCAGCCTTTGATTGCTTGGGTGGAAAAGTTTAAATATCAAGCCGGGGATGCTACCAATGTACCGCAGTCAAACTTGTTGGATTTTTTGAGGCGATCCGCGACGCTGCGCGTATTTAAATCGCGCATTTCGCCGATTGGAGACAGTTTCGATCGCGGTTTGGCAAGAACTTTTGCACCTGCTAATTTACCAACAAATCCCAGACAAAAAAGCCGCATCGGAAATTGGATAAATTGGATATTTGTCAGCGGGTTTGCCGTCATTGTGCTTTGGGGAACTTGGGAAGCGGTGTTGCTGCTGCGGTTGCTGAATTTGTCTGACTGGCAAAAAGTCATGACTGGTGCATTTTTCACGGCTTTGCGAGTCATTTGCGCCCTATTTTTATCGCTGTTGTGGACAGTGCCGGTCGGAGTGGCGATCGGTCGAAATCCGCGTTTAGCTCAAATTTTGCAGCCATTAGTACAAATAGCAGCTTCTGTACCGGCCACCGCTTTATTTCCCGTATTGCTACTAGCTTTAATTCACGCTGGAGGCGGCTTGCAAATTGGTTCTGTGGCGCTGATGATGTTGGGTACAATGTGGTATTTGCTGTTTAATGTTATTGCTGGCGCTCAAGCCATACCTTCGGAGTTATTTGAAGCAGCGCAAGTTTACAAACTATCCCTGATTCAGCGCTGGAAAAGTTTAATTTTACCTGGAATTTTTCCCTACTTAATCACAGGAATTATAGCGGCAGTTGGCGGAGCTTGGAATGCCAGTATTGTCAGCGAGTACGTGCATTTTCAAGGTCTAATTGTTACTACAGAGGGTTTAGGAGAAACTATTTCTCAGGCGACGGCATCTGGGAATTTTCCCTTGCTTTTAGCGGCTACTTCTGTGATGTCGCTGTTGGTTGTATTGACTAACCGTTTGGTTTGGCAGCCGCTTTCCCGTTTGGCACAAGAAAAATATCAATTATTGGTTTAATTGGGGTAGTAAAATAGGAGTGAAATATAGCAGTCAAAGCTGATAGAGAGCCCCTGTAAATTCTTGGATATGGCGACTTAATTAAAATAGGCGACACTTGTGTGGGGCAAAACGCCCGAAACTTAATTTTAGAGGGTGCAGGTTGAAGTTAGCCGATCGCACCACCAAAAACATCCCAACAGCCCAAAATACAAGCACCAAAATATATTGACAATATGTTTTTTTTGCGTATTATATTAAAAACCAGTAAAATATCTATTCGGATGCCGGACGAATGAACTCAACGCTAACCAAGAAAAACTTCAAGCTCGCAGCATTTACAGCAATATTTTCGATCTTATTTCCCGCAGCTTTACCTGCAGTTGCCTCAGCCCAGACAGCACTGGAAGAAATTAGGCAAACCGGCATTCTCAAAGTTGGCATCAGAAAAGATGCCCCTCCCTTCGGCTACTTAGAAGGTGAAAAATGGCAAGGAGTTTGCATGGAAGGCTTAGAACTTTTCCGAGCTGACTTAGAAAAAAAATTAAATCGCTCCATCCGCTTAGAAAAACTAGAAACAGACCTCAACGAATCAGCAGAAAAAGGGCGCTTCCGCAGCGTAACCAGCAAGCGCGCTCACCTAGAATGCGGGCCTAATACAATCCTAAAAAATCCCCCCAGCGGGATTGCGTATTCAGTGCCTTTTTTATACAGCGGCACTTATCTGTTAGTCAAGCCAGAAAACAGACTGAAAGTCAACCCTTCGGGATTCCTGCAAGACGTGACAATTGGCGTGCTGAGCGGTTCTGTTACCCAACAATTTATTGCAGGCCGATATCAACTAGCCAACCAGCGAATTTATGAAGGTATCGCGGGCCGACAGTCGGGTGTAAAAGATGCGGCATCCGGAACAATCGATGCCTTCGCTAGCGACGGAATGCTGTTAGTAGGAGAAGCGTTGAGACAGGGTTTAACTCAAAGCCAATATTCTCTGATACCGGAGCAGCCTTTAACCTGCATTTCCTACGGCATGATCTTGCCAGCAAGTGACACTGAATGGCAAGAAACAGTCAATAATTTTATTCGCAATCAAAGTTCGACAAACCTGTTGGAAAAAGTGTTCGGGCGCAATTCTCCTTTCCTACCGATGAGTGTCGCCGATCAAGATAAATGTATTTGAACCCAAATCGGGCAACGTGCTCGGCGCGCACCAGAAGAATAGGGATAATATGCGGATATTGTCAGGGCAAGTCCGATCGCTGCGACCAGTGGCGTCAATAGGCTCTAAACTGGATTCAGGAAGGCGCGCAGCACAGGTTTAGGAGGGTCATCAGTGACAGAAAAAAGTTATCAATCGTCTTCTCTACCCACCTACGCGCGAAAAGAACTGCGCGAATTAGTTCGATCGCAGTTAAGAGCCCTGTTGGAAGAAGGAGACTTTAAAGGAGCAAAAGCGATTTTGCACCCGGTACAGGAAGCAGACATAGCTGAAGCTATCGAAGGTCTGCCAGAAACCATGCAAGTAATAGCTTTCCGCTTGCTTTCCAAAGACGAAGCCATCGCAGTTTACGAATATCTCGACTCCAGCGTTCAGCAGTCCCTCTGCGAAAAATTCAAACGCCAAGAAGTCATTGATATTGTAGACAAAATGTCTCCGGACGATCGAGCTAAACTCTTTGACGAACTGCCGGCAATATTAGTGCGCCGCCTCTTAGGTCAATTGAGCCCGACGGAACGCGAAGCTACGGCTCAACTTTTGGGTTACGAAGCCAGTACCGCGGGCCGGATCATGACCCCGGAATATATTTCTCTGAAAGAAAGCTTTACCGTCGCGCAAGCTTTAGACCGAATTCGCTCTTTGGCTAAAACTACCGAAACAATTTATTCTCTTTACGTCACTGACGCCGCCCGCTGCTTGACCGGTATTTTATCTCTGCGGGATTTAGTCACTTCTCCCCTCGACAAAACTGTCGGGGAAATTATGACCCGCGACGTAGTTTCGGTTCAAACAGGAACGGATCAAGAAGAAGTCGCTAGGCTGATCCAGCGTTACGATTTTTTAGCAGTGCCCGTTGTAGACCGCGAACAGCGGCTGGTCGGGATCATTACAGTTGACGACGCGATCGACATTTTAGAACAAGAAGCAGCCAAAGATATTTATACCTTGGGCGGCGTCCAGTCCGGCGGCGACAATTATTTTCAGACCGATTTAATCACTGTTGCCCGCAAAAGGGTGCTGTGGCTGTTTGTTCTGCTTTTAACTAATACTGTCACCGGCGCAATTATTAGATCTCAAGAAGATATTTTGCACCAAGTAGTCGCCCTAGCAGCCTTTATTCCCCTGCTGACGGGCACTGGAGGCAATGTCGGAGCTCAGTCCTCAACTGTGGTAATTCGCGGTTTGAACACTGACGAAATTACAGCAATGGGCCCGTTTCAAGTAATTGTTCGCGAGGGGATGGCGGGAGCGCTGCTAGGAGCTATATTGGGGACTGTAGCGACGGGCTGGGCTTACACTCTGCAAGGGAATTTAGCAGTGGCAACCGCGGTGGGGGTGAGTTTGTTGGCGATCGCAATTTTAGCTTCTATTGCCGGTTCAGCTCTGCCGTTCCTGTTTCGTTCTTTGGGTTTAGACCCCGCTTTAATGTCTGCTCCTTTTATTACCACCGCAGTTGATGTCCTCGGGGTCTTGATTTATTTCACTTTAGCTCGACTAATTTTGCAGCTTTAATATATTTAATTACATGGCTGTCAATAAAAAACTTAATTTGTCGATCGCCAATGCTCAATTCTGGGCCTGCGTGCGATCGCACTTTCTTTTTATCCACATACTTGTACCAGTTTAAAAAAATAATGCAACTATAGACCCGCGATCCAAACTCCGAGCTTCATCAGTCATTCCACATCTAAAATCTAAAATCTAAAATCTAAAATGGTATTAGCCTATGTCATCATCCAATTCACCAACCAAAAGCCAAAATCCCAAGTCGAGCAATTTGTTAGAAACAGTTGAATTAGTTTTTATTGCTGCCTCTGCTGTGGGATTGGCTGCTAGTTTGGTTTGGGGGCAGAGCGTTTACGCCCAAGTGCCTGTAGTGATTTCGTTGGTGTTAAATTTTGTAAATCGGCAGAAGTTGCACGGGCAAGTTAAAGCAAGTACGGCGGCAACGTTCGATCGCGTAAATCAACAAGCAGTTACTACCGATCGCGCGATCGAGCAATTGCAACTTGCTGTAAATGCTTTAGACGAAGCTCTTTCCCAAACATCTCGCGAAAATCTCAATGTGGGGCCTGGAGAAAACTTACACTCTCTAATTTCAGCAATTGAGAACCTGCGCCAGCGACTAATAATTTTAGAAAAAACTATTAAAATGATTCAAAGCGAGATCGAAATCACCAGCCGCCAATTCAAACAGCGGCCGGAGTTGCAGCAAGTCGAAACTTTGACAACAATAATTCTGGACTTGCAGCAGTTTATCAACGAACTACCGCAGTGGGGCAGTTTGCAGCAGCGGCAGCTAACAGAACTTCAGCAAAAAGTAGACAGTGCTTTGGCTGAGCTATCAAAAGAAATTGCCGCTATTCCTAACCGGGTGCAGGAGGCTGTAGCTAGTCGCGGCGGGGAAATTAACCCACAGTTTGGTTCTGGTTTGAATGCCGATCGAAAGAATGCTTACCGACCTAAAACCCAGAATGAAAAAATTCGCCAGAAATATCCCAGAGCTTATGTCAAGTGGAGTCAGGATGAAGACGAAAATTTGAAGAAAGAATATGCTAGCGGTCAACCAATTGGCGAATTAGTTCAGAGATTTCAGCGACAGCCTGGTGCCATTCGTTCGCGCTTACAAAAATTAGGATTAATCGAATAATAGTAATTTGTAATTAGTAATTTGTAAACACAGAAAACAGACAAGCGTAAACAGTCAACTGACAACTAACAAATAATATCAAATCTGTTAGGATCGGAATTATTCCTATCTCTCTAATCGACATCTGCGTAAATCAGCGTCAATCCATTGTTATCTGCGGTTCATAAATTCTCTTTTTTTTACCGCAGATACAGGCAGATTAACACAGATTAACACAGATTAACGCAGATGAATTATATCGATTCCTGTTACACCATCCATCGGGAATTGTTGACTGTTGACTGGATTTGACTATTCCGATGCAACCGGAATTGATCTAACAAAACGATCGCCCTTTTTTTTCAAAAGGGCGATCGTTTTGTTAATTTATTCAGTACCCACTGTCAACAGCCGGCTACTAATATCACATCTCAAGGCTTTTTAGCCTTGGTCTACCTCATTCTAGAAATCTTGCGGTAACAAAGAACTTAAACGCTCCAACAAAGGATCGGAATCCCGACGAGGAGTAACCTCAGCATCAGAAACTACACGATCGTCCGCCACAGACTCAGACTCCATCGGGTTAGGCTCTACTACTTTTGAAACTTGGGCAAAAGAAACTTGAGCAAACTTACTGTTAACACTCCCCTGCAACTGATCCAACTTAGCGCTGAGTTGACTCAGGTGATTTTCCAGTCCCTCCAAACGGTTTAATTCCTCAGCAGAAACATTGCGCTCGAACTCAGCAAATTTGACCGCAAGTTCAGCAATACGCTGTTCTAACCCCTGAAAGCTATCTGTAGAGCTAGCAGACTCAGATACAGACAAAAACTGCCACAAAGCTTGCTTGCAGAGATTGCTGAAAGTCTGATACTTCGTGAAAGCCAACTCTTTTTCAATAGCGGCCAGCAAAGTTTGATCTGCAGCATCTTCCGTAAACGCCACCGAGAAATTAGCCTTATTTTTTGCCCACAGTGCCATAGGGTTCAAGCCTTAATGCGTTACTTAATCGTGGCTAGCTGAGCCTCAGCATAAATAAACTGTCCCAAAGCATTAGCTTTCCGAGAAGGCTGAGCCAAGTGAGCCTTAAGATTGGCGTCTTTAAGCAAAGGTTGCAACACCTCCCAGAAAAACTCCCCGCCACCGCCAGTCAGAACTACATCCGTCACCCGTTCCGGCAGCCACTGCACCAAACGTTCGGAGAGTTCGTTAGCGAAAGCCTCGCGCAAATCCTTAATAATCGGATCTAAATTAGTCGGCTTAGTCGCTCCTCTGGGACGGTAGAAACGCTGGCCTTCCGGTTTGTTCACAGCTTCCAGTAAAGACAGAGATTGAGGGTCTGCTCCCGGAATCTTTGAGGCAACTTGTTCGTAGAACTTGTTCATTGCGAAGGAATCGCTCTTAGAAGCCGCCCGAGCGAACCGGAAACGATCGACCATTAACAAATCAGTAGTTTGGTGTCCGATATCGACAACAGCCACCGACAGTTCGGGCAACTCCGGGGTAAACTCCTTGTTGTCTTGAGCCTCGCACCAAATTAGGCTGCCGAATCCTTCGGGCATCACCCAAACGTGGCGGATGTCAATTTCCAAACGCTCGCCGCGGTAGACCATAACGTGGGGAGAGCGCAGTTGGCTGATAATCTCTTCCTTTTCCTTCTCAAACTGATCCTGTGAATAAAATGGTAAACCCAGCACTACTGCCAATTCACCTTTCATCTGGAAATATCCAGCACAGGAAAAAACCTTAACCAAAGCATCTACTACTTTCGACTGGTCTGCGCCGCCGAGATTAGCGCCAAAGTCCGCAGCCAGTTGGCCTATAGCGTACCCTTTGCCCTGGTATTCCAGCCACATATCCAACAGAGGGTCTGTTGCTTTGGACTCAAAGCTGCCACCCCGCACCTTTTCCACGGGCATAGCAGCCACGTTGGCAGGGATGAAAACCACACTACTCGGGTTGCGACTCACGCAAGCTTTAGTTGCCGTCCGACCCAAATCAGCACTAATAATCGATTTGTGAGAAGCGACTTTAGTCTGCTGTGTCAGCATAGCCGAATTAGGAACAAGCTGTCTAGTTGTCATTGAAATGTGTTACCTCACAGAGCCTCACCATTATCATGCCTTATCCCTTGACACTGCCGCCTTTAAAGACAGTGGGTTTTGCGGCGATTCTTCTAACTGTACCTAGATCGGTATAGAAATCAGCACCAAATATTATATTCGGGACGATCGCCCTTACCGTAACTAACCTAACTTTTTCTGGAGCGATCGCGGCATCGGCCCTGTTGCCTGAGAGTGCATTGTTAAGTTAAATTTAGTTAAGATTCTGAGTGTAAACTTTTGTCGCACTCCTCCGGCACCGCGATCTTACCCGATCTGTCCCCAATTCAAGGCATCCGCATTTATGAAAATTTCTTGGCGAACTATACTACTTTGGACTTTACCCGCCTTAGTCATCGGCTTTTTCTTGTGGCAGGGAGCCTTTGCCCCATCCCCGGGAGAAATGACAAAGAACACCGCCAGCACTCGCCTGAGCTACGGTCGATTTTTAGA
Organism: Microcoleus sp. F4-D5; assembly: GCF_036704885.1. NCBI lineage: Bacteria > Bacillati > Cyanobacteriota > Cyanophyceae > Oscillatoriales > Microcoleaceae > Microcoleus > Microcoleus sp. F4-D5. The sequence continues at coordinate 27,274 of NZ_JAUBSX010000083.1, forward strand.
TTACTTAAACGCCGATCGAGTCACCAGCGTTGACCTTTACGACGGAGGTCGGACGGCTATTGTCGAAGCAGTCGATCCCGAACTGGACAATCACGTGCAGCGGTGGCGGGTGGACTTGCCCTCAAATGCCCCGGAACTGGTTTCTAGACTCAGAGACTCCAAAATCAGCTTCGACACTCACCCGCTGCGCAACGACGGCGCAGTCTGGGGACTTTTAGGAAATCTAGTATTTCCCCTCTTGTTAGTAGCAGGACTGTTTTTCCTCTTCCGCCGCGGTGGCAACGTTCCCGGCGGCCCGGGCCAAGCCATGAATTTTGGCAAGTCCAAAGCTCGCTTTCAAATGGAAGCTAAAACAGGCGTACTGTTCGACGACGTAGCAGGCGTTGAGGAAGCCAAAGAAGAACTACAAGAAGTAGTGACATTTCTCAAAAAACCCGAACGCTTCACCGCAGTCGGGGCGAAGATTCCCAAAGGCGTGCTGCTAGTGGGCCCTCCCGGAACCGGCAAAACCCTCTTGGCAAAAGCGATCGCAGGCGAAGCGGGCGTGCCTTTCTTCAGCATCTCCGGTTCGGAATTTGTCGAAATGTTCGTCGGTGTTGGCGCTTCCCGCGTCCGCGACTTGTTCAAGAAAGCTAAAGAAAATGCTCCTTGCATCATCTTCATCGACGAAATCGATGCAGTGGGCCGCCAGCGCGGTGCCGGTATCGGCGGCGGTAACGACGAACGGGAACAAACCCTGAACCAGTTGCTGACGGAAATGGACGGTTTTGAGGGCAATACTGGCATTATCATCATTGCTGCCACGAACCGCCCCGACGTGCTCGACTCAGCGCTGCTGCGTCCGGGTCGCTTCGATCGCCAAGTTACCGTAGATACGCCGGATATCAAAGGCCGGTTGGAAATTTTGGAAGTTCACGCGCGCAACAAGAAGCTGTCTGCAGAGATTTCTTTGGACGCCATCGCCCGCCGCACTCCAGGCTTTACCGGCGCTGATTTGGCTAACTTGCTCAACGAAGCTGCGATTTTAACCGCCCGCCGCCGCAAAGATGCGATTACGATGCTCGAAATTGACGATGCAGTCGATCGCGTGGTAGCAGGTATGGAAGGCACTCCCTTGGTGGACAGCAAGAGCAAGCGCTTGATTGCTTATCACGAAATCGGCCACGCGATCGTCGGTACAATCATTCAAGCCCACGATCCCGTTCAAAAAGTTACCTTAGTTCCTCGCGGACAGGCCCGCGGCTTGACTTGGTTCATGCCCAGCGAAGACCAAGGTTTGATTTCAAGATCGCAAATTTTAGCCCGGATTAGCGGTGCTTTGGGCGGCCGCGCAGCCGAAGAAGTAGTTTTCGGCGACGCCGAAGTAACCACCGGTGCCGGCAACGACTTGCAGCAAGTCAGCGGCATGGCACGCCAAATGGTGACTCGCTACGGGATGTCCACCTTGGGCCCGATCGCCCTGGAAGCTCAGCAAAGCGAAATTTTCCTCGGCCGCGACTTCACGGCGCGATCGGAATATTCCGAAGAAATTGCCTCTCGGATTGACTCACAAGTCCGGGAAATTGTCGATCGCTGCTACGAGGACGCCCGCCGAATTATTCGCGAAAATCGCACCGTAGTCGATCGCTTAGTAGATTTGTTGATCGAAAAAGAAACCATCGACGGCGAAGAGTTGCGCCTAATCGTCTCTGAATACACTTTTGTTCCTGAAAAAGAACAGTACGTTCCTCAACTTTAAACAGGAGAGTCGGGCGAATAAAATTCGCTTCTTGTCAGACGAAACCCGCCTGCGCGGGTTGAATTTCTTTAGTCCGCGCAGGCGGACTTTGTTTTTGTAGAAGCGGTTTCAACCGCCGAGTTAATTTTTGAAAAAAGAACTGCTCCTAAACACGAATCAACCCAGATGAATACTAGATTGGTCAGATCTACAATTAAGAATTCGTCTATTTTTTTTATCCCAACTTTTATTTTTATCCCACATTCCGCAGTTCTGGCTTTGATGACTAAGGATTTTCATACCTTCACTGTAGGAAAAATAAGCTGCTACGCAGCTAAACCGGATAAAATAGCATTGCCTTTATTTTTGATTTTTCGATCCCATTTAATAACCAGTTCTCCTTCATTTAATAATCTATGTAGTAATTCTGACAATTCTTCTACTGACTTAAACAGTCGATGTGCTATATATTCTTTCGCTGAATGCCAGACCAATTCAATCAAATTATAATCGGGGCTGTAAGGTGGCAAAAATTCTCAAATAATATAAGGCATTTCGGCTGATATTTTACTCAGAATGTCTTTCTTTTTATGAAAACTAGCATTGTCTAGAATAATTACAATCTTAATTCCAGATTCTGCAAAATTTTCAGCTTGATTACCCTGTCCTTTCCATTCTTGAACTATCGAATCATTTAAGGCATTAATTTGCTCATAAAATGTATCCGAGTCTCCTTTTTTTATCACAAAGTTTAACCTTTTTTTGTCATGATATCTCAGTCCACCCATGATATTTACTCTGCCTCTTCTCCTTTGACCTGTGATTTTCTTTCGATGACATTTTTTACCCCAAGTTTTTCTTCTTATCACTCGTAAACCTTCATCCACTCTCGTCCCAAAACCATACCTGTAAAAGCTCTGGCGTTTGTTTAGTTATTCTTAAATACTCCGATATCTTCTGTTTAAATGCTTCTCTTTCAATTGGGTTTTGTTTGTCTTCTAAACTATACTTAGCCCAAATGTAAACGTATTTTTTTTTATGTAGTATCCTGGATATTTGGGAACCACTCAATTTAATTCCTGTGACTTTTTCTAAATATGTTGCTAGTCTGGCTGCCGTCCATCTCCCAAATTCATATCCATATTCTGCGGGTTCTTTATCGATTGTATCTATCAATATCTTTTCATACTCTGGAGTAACGAAAGCGAAAATTTCCTGGGCTTCTTTTATCTAAAAAACTATCCAAATTATCTGGGTCGCCATGAATTGACCAATAAGCTACCGTTGTGTAAGCAATCTCCATAAATTCACTGATTTCTCGATAAGTTTTTCCGTCATTTATTAGCAATAAGATTAGAACTTTTTCCCTCACATAATTATCGTCAGACTCTTTTAGTAATTTAACGAGTTTCTGTTTTTGATTTTGAGATAGATGGTTTTTGGCTGGCATACATTATAACTAATGATCGCTTATCTTATATTTATATTATACAATCTAGCTGCGTATCAGCTTATCTTTGCCTACCTTTTATAATTTTAGTATCATTATTTTGCGATTTTGGCGAAATATAAGAAATTGGAATTCACAGATATTTCCTAATATATTCCTTCGGCAATATCTGAACTCATTCTCCCTAAATCAGACATCACAATTCCGGCAACATGATTGTTATGTTGCCAACAATTTGAATTTATTTAACAAGATTCTCCGGTTTGTTTTCCGAGTTACCCATTTTCAAATATTAAATAATATTGACCGCAAACCTTTCCTAAATAATTTAATATCTCCCGACGTTCCTTTGTTAAGTTGCTTATTTGTTCGGATCCATTTAGGTTGACTAAATGTACGGCTTGAAACATCTGAAATACCCACCGCATTGTCGGTTTATTTGTCATTTTATTGACCTGGTTTCTGATGCTGGCATTGGCTGATTCTAATTCTTGTCTCAACTTTCTTTGGGCGAGATTATATATAGCCTTTCGAGCGAAAGATAAGGTATGATGTTACTGACACTCATTCATGAGGGTCAAACAGAGAACACACGATCGAATGAACTATAATTATATGGTTCAGTAAAGCCACGCGAAAGCGATAGCACACATAATAGCATTTTTCTGACAGCACGATCGGGTTGACTTACAACACGTTTACTTGTACTCCTCTTCATACATTAGACCTCCTGCGAAAATATCAAGTGCTCGCCTGTTGTAATGATAAATACAGGTCATAATTGTAAATTCCTGCAATTAAATTAATCCTTAACCCAAATCTCTTTCTTCGATTTCTATATCTCGACGAAAGGAGCCTGAATATCTTTAATTTTCTGTGAACATGCTCAACCACAATTCTTTCTTTTGCGAAGGTTTTATTAAATTGTTTTTGCTCTTTAGTTAAAGACTTTTTCTTGGTCTTTTTGATGGGTGTTCGGCTGTTTGAATGAATCTTTTTAATCCCCTGATATCCCTGATCTGCCAAGAGTTCTGTCTATGAGTGTTAGGTCTATATGACTTTCTTTCCACATTCTAAAGTCGTGTACTTTTCCTTTTCTGACTGCTATACAGATAATTTCTTGCGTTTTTTGATTTACCAAGACTTGTGATTTCAATGTGTGACACTTTTGTTTACCACTATAGTATCTTTTCTGTTTTTTTTGGATCTTTCTATTTCATGTTCTGTCACGTCCACAACTACTAATTCTGCTGATGAGTCTAGCTCTTTTAGTTTTTTATTGCCGCCCACATTAAATAATCCTGACTTAATTAATATATTTTCAACTTTCCTGATATTTCTCAATACATTTGTTTCATCCAATTCCCAGCTTACCCCTATATGAAAATAAGTGCGATACTCTCGCCAGTACTCTAAAGTCATTAATACTTGATCTTCAATACTTAGTTTACTCGGTCGGCCGCTCTTTTTTGCTAGGACTTTCTCGGCCGCCACTACTTTTACCATTTGCTCAAAGGTTCCTAGAGTGACACCACACAAACGTTTAAACTCTGTATGCTCTAAATTCTTAACTTTTTCGTAAATCATTTTTGATTAGTTGAATTTCTATCTGTTTTACAATTCTATCAGACTTTCGCAGGAGGTCTATGAGATTAGCAAAATTCTCGGTGTAAGTGAATTTTTTGTGGGTCATTGGAAAAAACAATTTCAAACCAAATGCATCGAAGGAATCAAGCTAGGGCATAAAGGGTCAAAAGGGTATTTAACAGGTCTAAAAAATACTGAAGTAATTGAGTGGCTAAAGAATAAAGAATATTGGAATTTAGATGAGCTGGTTACTTATGTAGAGCGAGAGTTTGGTGTGGTCTATAAATCAAAACAGAGTTACTATAAACTTTGCGAGCGGGCGAAAATTAGTTGAAAAAAACAACTCAAAAAGTTAATCCTAAATTCGATGAAGAACTGGTCAAAAAAAAGACGGAAGAAATTAACAATATTTTATTCAAAAACAAGGCGGGCATGGAATACGGGTCAACAATACTATTGTTTTTAGATGAATGTCATCTACTTCATGGCGACCTAAATGGTTATGTTTGGGGTCAATCAAAAATCAGAATTGAAGTCCCAATTACCAATGAAAAAGATAGACAAACTTATTTTGGCGCCCTCAATTATCAAAGCAA
>NZ_JAUBSX010000084.1:0-32250 GCF_036704885.1 Microcoleus sp. F4-D5
CTCACCCTTGTCTCGGGTGATTCACTTTTACCCCCTCAATCCGACTATGTGCCAGTTTGGGGTGCGGAATGTGGGCTCCGAGATTCAAACATGATTGCTAATGATAATTAGTATAAAAAAAACCCGCGACTGCGGGTTTTGTTTGTGTCGCAACTCGTTGTAAACTGTGGGGATTTGCTCGCAGTTTGCTTAAAGCGATCGATAAACGCGATAGTTAATTTCAGGGAAAATATTATCAATCTCCTCAACCTTCTCCAACCAACCGGAATCAACTTTCCCTTCTTTGACTTCATCGTACAGCTTGTGAAAGCGCATTAAGTGCGATCGAGTCCGCCGCACTGCATAGGGCACCATCGTCCCTGTACGCATGATAAATGCCCAGTCAGAAGATTGAGCTAGCAGCACTTCCCGCGCCGCCTGGTTCAAAGCCCGCCACTGCAATTCATCCGCAGGTTCCATGCTTCCCAACTCAATCATCCGTTCGGCAGCTTTGTGCAAGTGCGGGTAAATCCAAGCATTGGTATCGTTGAGCCAATACTCGTGGAAACCCCGGAAACCCCAGCTAGACTGAGACGGGCGGCAAACTTGCTGAGTCGGATTTGCCCGCAAATAATCGGCTAAGTGGGTCATCTCGTAGGTATTTTGGTCGTACCAACTCTTGCGGAACAGGTAATCTAAGAACCAAGGCCCTTCGTACCACCAGTGACCGAAAAGTTCGGCGTCGTAAGGCGAAACAATAATCGGCGGACGCTGCATAATGCCGTTGAGGTGTTCGACTTGCCGTTCCCGGTTAAAAGCAAAGTTGCTGGCGTGTTCGGCTGCTTTTTCCCTTGCCCAGTAAGGATCGTACAACTGTTTGTCGCCTAAACCCAATCCGCGACCGGTGATTTTGTGATATTTAATCCCGGTATTTTTCCGCTGGCCGTTGGGCATGATGTAGGGCTTAATGTAATCGTAGTCAGCTTCCCAGCCCAAATCTTTGTAGAATTCCCGGTATTCGGCCGCGCCTGGATAGCCTACTTCAGAAGACCACACCTGCTGCGAGGATTCGTGATCCCGGCCGAAGGCGGCTACTCCGCATTCGGTGAAAATCGGGGCGTAGCTGCCGTAGCGGGGGCGCGGGCGGGCGTAGAGGATGCCGTGACCGTCTGTGAGAAAGTAGCGGAGGCCTGCGTCGGCTAACATCCTCTCTAAGCCTTCGTAGTAGGCGCATTCGGGCAGCCAAATGCCTTTTGGTCGGCGGCCGAAGTTTGCTTCGTAGTTGTCGCAGGCTACTTGAATTTGCGCCCAAACTGCCTCGGGGTACATTTTCATCAGCGGTAAATAGCCGTGGGTAGCGCCGCAGGTGATGATTTCGAGGTTGTTGGTGTCTTGGAATTGTTTGAAAGCTTTTACTAAATCTCGATCGTACTTTTCCCAAAAGTTCCGAACTTGAGAGAAGTGGGCGGCGTAATGTTCTGCTAAATAGCGGAGGTGACCGTTTCCGCTGTTGTGTTCGATTTCTAGATCCGCTAGTTCTTCGAGTTTAGCCAAGTGGTCGTCGAAGCGGTCTTGCAGCAAGGGGTCGCGCAGCATGGCCACCAAGGGCGGCGTCATGCTCATGGTAATTTTAAAGTCGATGCCGTCGCGTTTGAGCCCTTCAAAGACTTGCAGCAGAGGAATGTAGGTTTCCGCGATCGCCTCAAACAGCCATTCTTCTTCTAAAACGTAGTCGCTTTCGGGGTGGCGGACAAAAGGCAAGTGGGCGTGGAGAACGAGGGCGAGGTAGCCAATAGTCATAGTGATTTGGATGCCGTAGTTATTAACTGACGCCAGTTAGGCACAGCTTTAAAATATTTTAAGATTTTATGCTGAAATGGGACGCACAAAGTGCTGTGTTTTTTTAATGGCCTTTCTCTAACAAACTAAATGTCAGCAAATTCTGATTTTCTGCTTGCTGTCTGATTAGACCTGCTGCTGTTTGAGAGTCTACTGCCTTTGAAAAAAAGAATCCCTGGGCGTACTCACATTTTAACCCTTTGAGTATAGATAGTTGCGAGGCTTCTTCGACTCCTTCGGCTACTACATCCATGCCTAAATTGTGCGACAAAGCAACTATCGATCGCACAATTTCTGTCGGGTCAATGCCTCCTTTGCTGAAATCGAACTCACCTCCCATCCTGCTAACAAAAGAGCGGTCTATTTTTAAGGTATTTGTGGGGAAGCGGTGCAGGTAGGAGAGCGATGAATAGCCGGTGCCGAAGTCGTCAATGCACAAGTGTATTTTTCGGGCTCTGAGCTCCACCAGCATTGCTGTTACTGATTCGGAATTTTCTATGAGTACGCTTTCGGTAATTTCTAGTTTTAAACTGCTGCCGTCGAGGTGACTTTCTTCGAGAACTTGGTCGATGTATTCGATTAAATCTGGCTGAGAAAACTGTTTGACTGAAAGGTTGACGCTGACACTCAAGGGCGGGTTGCTGGGAAATAGCTGCTGCCACTGGCGGATTTGGTGGCAAGCTGTGCGGAGTACCCACCGGCCCAGGGGCACGATCAAGCCGGTTTCTTCGGCGATTGTGATGAATTCGCCGGGGGAAACTAAGCCGCGTTCTGGATGCTGCCAGCGCACTAGGGCCTCAAAACTGGTAATTGTGCTGTTGGCGATGCTGACTATCGGCTGGTAGTGAAGGATAAACTGGGGCGCTGCGGATAGGGGAGGTAAGGCGGATGGGGCCGATGGGGGAGAGTCTTCTTCTCTAGCGGGCTCTCTGATTGATTCGATCGCTCGCCGCAGGTCGTTTTCTAGCTGCAACAGCCACAAAGCGTGGGCGTGCATGGAACTATTGAAAACTTCGTGTCGGGCTCTGCCTAGTTCTTTGGCGCGGTACATTGCTGTGTCGGCGTCTCGCAGCAGGTTTGTCGGTTCTAGGTATTCGCCAGAACTCAAAGCAATGCCGATGCTGGCGGTGATAAATACTTCGTGTCCGTCTAGAAGGATGGGGGAGGTAATTTTCTTTTGCAGGCGGTTGACAATGTTGGTAGCTTCATTTACGCCTTCGATGTCATCGAGCAAAAGCACGAACTCGTCTCCTCCGAGGCGGGCCACTGTATCTCCTGCCCTCTGACAAGTTTCCAGACGCCGCGCGATCGCTACTAGCAGTTGATCCCCGATGGCGTGGCCGAGGGAATCGTTGACTACTTTAAATCTATCTAAATCGAGAAACAGCACTGCAAACAAGTAGTCTTTGCGCCGCTGTGCCAGCCTCAGAGAGTGTTCCAGCCGATCGGTAAATAGCGCTCGGTTGGGCAATCCGGTGAGGGCGTCGTGAAAAGCGTCGTGCAGCAGTTGTTCCTCGGCTAGTTTGCGCTGAGTGATGTCGTGGCAGTTGATCACGATTCCCTTGACTGCGGGATCGTGCAGCAAGTTGGTGGCTACAGCTTCTACATAACACCACGAACCGTTGCGGTGGCGGACTCGGTACTCAAGAGGGGACTGGCTTCTTTTGGGGTTTTCAATGGCTTTTTGGAGGGTTTGGGCGATCGCGGCGCAGTCGTCGGGGTGAACAGTCCCTAAGGCGTTGCGCCCGATCGCCTGGTGGGGCGAGTATCCTAAAATTCGCTTGACTGAAGGGCTGATGTAGCGGAAGATTCCTTCGGCGTCGAGAATGATCGTGATGTCTGTGGCGTTTTCAATCAGCGATCGAAATCGCTGTTCGCTTTGTCTGAGGGCTGATTCGGCTTCTTTGCGATCGCTGATGTCGAGAGCTACTCCGTCTACAATTATGTCCCCGTTTTCGTTCTTGGAAAATCTGGCGCTGTCTTGCACCCACTTGACTTCGCCGGTATTCAACACGATCCGGTACTGGCGATCGCAGGGCAAAAGACTCGCTCTCGACGCTGCTACGCTGAGGTCACACAAGCTTTTGTCGTCTGGATGGATGATTTCGGTCAAGATTTCCGGGCGCGCCATTACTTCTTCGGGCCCGATCCCAGTAACTTCGCGCACGCCCGGACTGATGTAGGGCATGGAGGTTGTGCCGTCTGGATGCAGCACCAGGCGGTAGACTGAGCCGGGAATGTTGGCTGCCATCGTGGTTAGCTGCTGCTGAATGCCGCTCACTGCGGCTTCGGCGCGCTTGCGTTCTGCTAGTTCGGTTTGCGCCTGCTGGTATAGTTCAGCTTGGTGGATCGCGATCGCGCACTGATCGGCTATGGCTTTAACTAGCGACTGTTCTTCTGCACTCCAAGTGCGAGTCCGATCGCACTGGTAGAGGCAAATTCCTCCGAAAAATGAGTGCTGGTAGAGTAGGGGTGCGATCGCGATCGCGTGAAACCCTAACAATTCCGCTGATGTTTGCAGGGAGGGAGCGAGAGTTGATAATTCCGAGAGCGCGATCGTTTCTCCCCGAGAGAGGGAGGAGCGATAGTGTTGGGCAAATTCGCAATTTAGCCCGATCGCCAGTTCTCTGCCGACTGCCTTTGAGCTCATGTAGCGAATCGCGATCCCGCCTTCGCTATCTGGCTGCAAAATCGCGCAGCCACTGATTTCTAGAGCTTCATGCAGTTGATCTGCGGTGGTTTGCAGCACTTCGTCGAGTACGAGGGTTTCGCGCATGGCTTGGAGGATGCGGTTGACGATCGCTTCTCGCTGAGCTTGCCGCTGAATTTGGACGATCGCTTCTTGCTGCTGGCGGCGCATTTTGTATTCTTGGAGCGATCGTTCTAAGACGCTTGGCAACCTAAACAGCCGCCCCTTTAATACGTAATCTGTCATTCCGGCTTTGATGCACTCAACTGCCGCTTCTTCTCCCAAACTTCCCGTTACTAAAATAAATGGTATGTCTTGCCCTAATTCCTGCATTAATTTCAACACTTCTAAACCGTTGAACCCTGGCAGGCGGTAATCTGACAGTACAGCATCGTACTTGCTATTTAGGAGTAGTTTTCTGCACTCTGTGGCTGTTTCGGCAGTGTCGCAATTAAATTTTACTCCCCCCGATTCTAAGGCGAGCATTATTAATTCCATATCTTCTGCCATGTCTTCGACAATCAACAATTTTAATGTTGATTCCGCTACCATTTTTAGTAGATAGTTAGTCTGAATTATATCTAACATAAGGTATTCGGAAGTTTTTAATTTATTGTTTGTGTTGTTGCTAAATGTCATTTGTTAGATTGAGTTTTGTTAATTTGAAGTCGAACATTTTAGTTGTTTTTATTAAAATTAATTATATGCTCTACTCTCCAGACCTTTATTTAGCACCCGAAGCCGAGGGCTGACCGAACCGATTGAGGAGCATCCCAATTATTTAAAAAGCGTTTTTTTAGGAGTCCGAGCATCTTGCACAGCCTAGATTTTGCGCTGCGATCTCTCACAGCGAACAGTCCTGTGAAACTAAAATGCGGATGCTCTCACAGATTGTGACTTCTTTAAGTGTATAATAGTTTTAAATTCAAAATTTAAAACTACGATAAAGTTAACTTACGAATCTATATTGGCGTTTGAGATTGTTTGCCCTAGTTTAAAGTAAAAGGTGGCTCCTTGACTAGGTTGGCTTTCTGCCCAAATCGTGCCGCCGTGACGATGAATAATCCGCTGGACGATCGCCAAACCGATGCCCGTACCTTCAAATTCTCTCTGGGAGTGCAGCCGCTGAAAGGCTCCAAACAGCCGATCGGCATATTCCATCGAAAAACCCACGCCGTTATCTTTGACAAAAATCGTTCCATCCGGTAACCCATCAATAACTATTGTAGCCGGAGTTCGTCTGCGGCTGAACTTGACGGCGTTGCTAATCAAGTTGCTGAACACCTGTTGCAGCAAGGTTGGATCTCCCGTTACCGTCGGCAAATTTCCGACGGCAAATTCGACGCAGTGGGGAGTTTGGGCCGGATCTGCGACATTTGGGGGTTTAGTCAGTTTAATCGCAGTTTGCACCAAACGGGTCAGATCGATCGGAATTTGCATCAACTCGGTGCGAGTCACCCGCGACAGGGCGAGCAAACCGTCAATCAAGAGGCTCATTTTTTGGCTGCTGTCTTCAATTATTTCAATATAGTGAACTATTTTGCGATCGCTCAAAGCCTCAGTTGCTTCTAGCCGGTGTTTCAAGGCATTTACAAAACCTGAAATGTGTCGCAAAGGTGCGCGCAAATCGTGAGAAACTGAGTAGGAAAAAGATTCTAATTCTTTATTGGCAGCTTCTAATTGCTCTGTACGTTCTGACAAGGCTTGTTTGGTCTCTACCAACTCAGTAATATCGCGAGCAGTGCAAATTAAAGCATAAACCTCGCCGTCGAGATTTCTCAGCGGAATTTTAAACGTGTCGAAGTAAGCATTGCCGCCGACTCTCACAAATTTTTCCTGGTAGTGCAGAGTTTTGCCTGATTCAAATACTTGGCGATTTTCTCGGCTAAATCGTTCTGCAAGTTCGCTGGGATAGCACTCAAAAATGGTTTTGCCCTCCATCTGCTGCCTGCTGTCGAATCCGGAAAATTCGGCAAGGGGATGGTTGACAAAAGACAAGCGCATATTGTCCCGTTCTACAACATAAATGTAGTCCGGCAAAGCATCAAAAAAAGTCTCTAATTCTGCCGTTCGCTGGGCGACTTGAGCTTCTAAAGTTTCGTTGAGTTCTTTAAGTTCAGCTTCTACTCGTTTGCGTTCGGTGATATCTTGACCGATGCCGATACACCTGCCGTCGGAAAGGCGAACATTTGCCCAAGAAGTGTCGATAGTTCGCCCATCTTTAACTTTGGTTTTGAAGTCGCCCCAGTTCTGCTTTGCCGCCATGATGAAATCTAAAACGTATTGGCGGTATTCAGGCTGCGGATAAAATTCGGCCCAGATATCGAGTTCTTTGATTTCTGCCAAACTCCACCCGAGCACTTGTTCCCAGTGGCGGTTTACCCAGTTTACTTCACCGTGGCTGCCGAAAAATGCGATCATGACAGGCACGTTGTCGAAGATTGTTTGCAGCACTTCGTTTTGCTGTTTTAATGATTCTTCGGCTTGTTTGCGATCGCTGATGTCGAGTACGGAACCGATAACTTGCTTCATTTGTCCGTCTGGGGTTCTTTTGAAGATTGTAGATCGATCGTGTACCCAGCGCCATTCCCCATTTTTGTGTTTGATTCTATAGTCTATGTCATCGGTTTCATGGGGATTGCTGCTGTGTGTTAGCCGCTCCATACCTGCAATTAGCTTTAACATATCTTCGGGATGAACTAAGTTAACTAAAGCATCTGTCCCCCAATCTTGCAATTCTTGAGCCGTGTAACCGAGCATGGTTGTGACTGACGCATTTGCATAAATATTTTTGTTTTCTACTGCATCGTAAATGTAGAGAAAGTTGGGGATTGTTTTCAGGATGCTTTCTAAAAGTTGTTGATGTATTTGCAGTTCCGCTTCTGCCTGTTTGCGCTCGCTTAAGTCCAGCACAAAACTGACTCCAAACTGCTGCGTTCCTTCTAAAAATGTGCTGCCCAACATTACTGCAACGCGGCTACCATCGGAGCGTATAAATTCTTTTTCAAAGGGGATAACTGTGTTTCCAACCTTAAGTTCTGCTACTTTTTTTGTGTCTAAATCGACGTATTCTGGCGGTGTCATTGCTTGCCAGTTAATTCTTCCAGCAACCAGATCGTTCCGCGTATAGTTTACTGTCTTTAAAAAAGGATCGTTGGCATCTATAATGCGACCGTTAATATCCCAAAATATTATGCCGATCATGTTGGAATCAACTATAGCTCTAAATTTGGATTCGCTTTGCCGCAACTGGTATTCGGATTGTTTTATTTCTGTGATATCGCGGGCGATGGATAAAACGGTTTCTACTAAATTTTCTTCAGCAAACTCGGGAATGACTCGACAGTGGTAATGTTTTATGCCCTCGGGAGTGGGAAACTCAAATTCTATGGTTTCTTGTTTGCCGGTGTCAAAAACTTTCCGAAAAGCCTCGTCCCACAGGTCGCACAAGTGCGGCGGCATTCCTGATTCTTGGTTGGTTTTGCTAATGAATTCTGCGGGGTGTTTTCCGGTTGCTGATTCTACAGCTTGGTTGACATACCGGAGGCGAAATTCTCGATCGAACCGCGCTATGATATCGGTAGCATTTTCGGCTAGGGCGCTGAATGACTGTTCGCGCTGCTGCAGTTCTTCTTGAGTGCGGTGGTGTTCGGTTACGTCTGTGGCAAAAGAGAGAATTGAAACTACTATTCCTGATTCATCGACGAGTGCAGAATTGTACCATTCGCAGTAAATTACCGAGCCATTTTTGGTATAGTTGCGGTTGCGGCAAACGTTGCGGGGTTCTCTGCGGTATAAAAGTTGATTTGCGACGGTGGACACTTGCTCGAAGTCTTCTTGATGAACTATTGACCATTCGTGCCAGTATTTGCCGATTACTTCTGCTGCACTCCAGCCAAATATTTGTTCTGCCATTGGCGACCACCGCACTACCCGCAATTCCCTGTCCCACTCTATAACTGCCATTGGCGAGTTTTCTAGGTGAAATTCCAGCCGCGAGTTGGCTTGTTTTATTTGAGTTTGAAGTTGCTGGCGGAGTTGTTTTGCCCCGGCAAAGCGATGGCTGATTTCCTGTACGTTTGCCGATCCGACTTGGGTAATGCAAGCAATGGTTTCTGCTGTTTGTTTTTCGAGTTCGTTCCAAGCTAGTTCGAGGGCTAATTCCGCCTGCTCTAGCTCAGTGATGCTGTTCTGAAACAGTGCGGCACTTTCAACTGGAATTTCAGGCATATTTTTGACACTTACGCAAGTGTTAATTTTAGAATTAAAAATTAAAAGTTAAAAATTAAAAATATGTAATTTCCTGTGAAATTATACATTTTTAACTTTTAATTTGTGGAGAGAGCCGATCGTTAGAGGCGGGCGGTGCTATTAAAGACTCTCGGTAAAAGGGTTTGGGGCGCAGATCGGCAATTGCGGTCGATCGATTTAAAACTATCCTGGGCAAGAGTGCGGGCGGGAGCTGGCGCTAAGTATATTTTTGCACAGGCTTGTTGTTTGGGGGCGATCTCAAGGATATCGGCGCGGGCCGATCGCGAATCTGTAGCAGGGCATTGCGTATGCCGCTCCCCATCGGTCTGAGCTTAAGGCGTCAAACCCACAGTCAGACAGGGGCTTTGACGCCTTAAGCTCAGAACGGTCAAACCGCTTCTACCTACAAATAATCTCCAATCGGTTTGGTCAATACAGTCCTAGACGCATAAATAGCAAAGAAAGCTGGTTTTTACCAGTGTTAAAAGTAGAGATGCAGTATTTTCCCAATAAACACAACCCGCTTTCTGACCGCCGGTGCGTAAGTCATACAATAAAAAGCTAAAATAAAATCTAAAGTTATTCAGTCTTTTAGGTCACTTATGACTGCTGCTGCACCCTCTTCGATAAAAAACCAAACTCAGTACGAAGCCATTATCGGTCTCGAAACTCATTGTCAATTGAGTACGAATACTAAAATTTTCTCCAGTTCTTCTACACAATTTGGCAATGCCCCAAATACTAATATTGACCCAATTTGTATGGGAATGCCTGGAGTGTTGCCGGTATTAAATCAAAAAGTGCTCGAATATGCGGTGAAAGCAGGGCTGGCTCTCAACTGCGAAATCGCACCTTACAGTAAGTTTGACCGCAAGCAATATTTCTATCCCGATTTGCCGAAAAATTATCAAATTTCTCAGTTCGATTTGCCGATCGCTACTAACGGTTGGCTGGAAATTGAACTGGTAGACGAGACGGGGAATTCTACTAGGAAAAAAATCGGGATCACTCGCTTGCATATGGAGGAAGATGCCGGAAAATTGGTTCACGGCGGCAGCGACAGGCTCAGCGGTTCTACTTATTCACTGGTGGATTACAACCGCGCCGGTGTGCCTCTAATCGAAATTGTTTCGGAACCGGATTTGCGCTCGGGCGCGGAAGCTGCCGAATACGGTCAAGAATTGCGCCGGATCGTGCGCTACATCGGTGTTGGCGACGGGAATATGCAGGAAGGTTCGCTCCGGTGCGACGTGAATATTTCGGTGCGCCCCGTTGGCTCAAAAGAGTTCGGCACGAAGGTGGAAATAAAAAATATGAACTCTTTTAATGCGATCGAACGGGCGATCGATTACGAGATCGAGCGGCAAATTCAAGCCGTGGAAAATGGCGAAACCATCGTCCAAGAAACGCGGCTTTGGGATGAAAACAAGCAGTGTACTTTCAGTATGCGGGTTAAAGAAGGTGCGAGCGATTATCGGTATTTCCCGGAACCGGATTTGCCTCCGATCCAAGTTTCGGCCGAGCAATTGCATGATTGGAAAGCTCAACTGCCGGAATTGCCGGCAATGAAGCGCCATCGCTACGAAACTGAGCTCGCTCTTTCTCCTTACGACGCGCGGGTGCTGACTGACGACAAAGCCGTGGCAGAGTATTTTGAAAAATCGATCGCCGCCGGTGCTGGTGCGAAACAAGCTGCGAATTGGGTGATGGGCGATATTACTGCTTATCTGAAAAATGAAAAGCTCGCCATCACAGAAATTCCTTTCCAACCGCAGGATTTAGCCGAACTGCTGGGGCTAATTGATGCCGGCACGATCAGCGGCAAAATCGCTAAGGATATTTTGCCGGAGTTGCTGGCAAACGGCGGTTCTCCTAAGAAGTTCGTTGAGAGCAAGGGTTTGATTCAAATTTCGGATACTGGGGCGATCGATCGGGCCATAGATGCCGTGTTGGCCGCCAATCCCAAGGAGCTCGAACAGTACCGAGCCGGCAAAACTAAGCTGCTGGGCTTTTTTGTCGGTAAGGTGATGAAGGAAACGGGCGGCCGAGCCGATCCGAAATTGACCAACGAGCTGCTGGCGGCTAAGCTTAACTGCCCAGGCTAAGCATTCGTTAAAGGGGTTCTGTAGCGGATACAGCGGCGGGCGGTTTTTCTCGATTCCGCCACTGTCTCGCTCTTCCGGCTGGATGCTAACTTTATAATTAATATACATTTCTTTACAACATCTTCACGTTTGGGGGTTTCACCCCTCATCCCGATAGTGCTATATTGTGTTGTGTAGATGCACCCTGATGGCAGAGAGAGTTACTGAGGTAGCTCTCTCTTTTTTTTGTCTATTGTTGGTGGACGCGGACGTGAATATACGGATGGGGAGAGGGGGAGTGCGTTATATCGATTAGCGATTGCCGATTAGCAATTACCGCTGTGAGTCGATTAATATCAACTTTAGTTATTAACTAATTTTGACATGATGAGCGAACAAGCTAGCGAGCTAATCAAGCAGGGGATTTCGCAATATCAGGCGCACCAATTTGAGGCGGCGCTGAATTCTTGGCAGGAAGCGCTGGCGCTGTATCGATCGAGGAACGATAAGCGCCGATCGGGTGCGGCGCTGGGTAATATAGGCGTAGCTTACGAAGCGCTGGGAAATTATGCTCAGGCGATCGACTGCTACCAGCAGCATTTGGTGTTAGCGCGGGAAATTGGGGATCGCCGGGGTGAGGCGAATGCTTTGGGAAATCTGGGCAATGCTTGCTGTGCTCGCTCAGATTTTTCTGGTGCTATTGATTACCAGAAACAGCGTTTGGCGATCGCGCGGGACACGGGCGACGGGCGCTCTGAGCTCGAAACTTTGGGCAATTTGGCGCTAGCTTACGATGCTAAGGGAGATTTGCCTGGTGCGATCGAATGCTATCACCAGCAGTTGTCAATCGCGAGCGCCAGCAAGGACGATCGCATTGAGCGCAATGCTCTCAAGAATTTGAAGCTTGCTTACAAGTATTTAGCAGATTACGAGAAGGCTAACCAGTACCGACAGCAGCAATTAGCGATCTTCCGGGAACTGTTTTTAATTGATAAAAATAATAGTTTTGTACAACTTACAGAAACAGTTGGTTTGAATCCGGTTGAGGATTTTGCCGGAGCTAATTTAAGCGGTTTGGACTTGCACTACGCTGATTTTAACGGTGCGGATTTGCGCGAAACCAACCTCCGGGGTGCAGATTTGACTTTGGCCGATCTCAGCGGTGCTTTACTGAGCGCTGCTATTTTAATTAATGCTAATTTGTGCAATGCTAATTTGCGGGATGCTGAACTCAGCAGCGCCAATTTGAGCGGTGCTGATTTGCGGACAAAGCTACCCCGGGCAAATTTGAGCCGTGCAAATTTAACCAATGCCAATTTGAGCAGTGCCTATTTACCGAATGCTATTTTAGTTGATGCAAATTTAACTGATGCTAATTTGAAAAATGCTGATTTGAGCGGTGTAGATTTGAGCGGGGCGATTTTAAACGGGGCTGATTTGAGCCGCGCTGATTTAAAAAATGTGGTGGTTAAAAATGCGAACTTTTCTGGCTGTCTGGGAATTTCGGAAGCCGTGAAGGTTGAATTGAGGGCAGGGGGCGGGATTTTTGAGTAGAATTAATTGGAAAGGTTGGTAATTGTAGAGGGTAAGAAAAGCTATGACTGCCGTAACTGCAAAACGATTCTCGATCGCCGAATATCACCGTTTGGGAGAACTGGGATTTTTCGCTCCCGATGACCGAGTTGAATTGATTCGCGGAGAAATTATTATTATGGCTGCTAAAGGTAGGCTGCACTCTTTTTGTAACACTCTTTTAGTTGAGGAGTTAATCATTTTACTGGCAAGACGCGCTCGCGTGCGCGCACAAGAGCCAATTATTTTGACGGATGATAGCGAACCAGAGCCTGATGTTGTTATTGCCCGCAATCGTTCTGACAATTATTTATCTTCTCACCCGGAGCCTGCTGATATTTTGTTGGTAATTGAGGTTGCCGATTCTACTTTGAATTACGATCGCACAACCAAGTTGTCTCTCTATGCTGAAACAGGGATTTCTAATTATTGGATATTTAATTTGGTTGACAATCAACTGGAAATGCACAGCGAACCTTATCAGAAACAAAACGGGAGTTATAGTTATCAATTGCAACGAGTTGTTTTGCCAAATCAGACGGTGGTAATTCCGGGTTTTCCCGATTTTTATCTAGATTTGTCTTCGGTATTTCCCGCGCACAGTGGTGACTAAACCTTCTGGCTCGATCGCACATATTTTAACTCAGTAATTAAACAGCGAACGAGCTTTTTTCTATGATATAATATAAAAGTGCAAAGGAATCAAGCATAAAACTAGCACTATTATCCAAAACAATTTGGTTTCTCACCCCGGATTTATTCGCGGGAGAAATCTAAAATCTAAAATCTAAAATCTAAAATCAGATGACAGCTAAAACTCTCGCTCCACCGGAACAAATTGTCCAGCTATCGGGTATCAGTTGGCAAACTTACGAAGCTTTGCTGCTTGAGCTAGGCGATAGGCAAATTCGATTGACATATAATCGCGGCAATTTGAAAATCATGGTACCCTCCCCAGAACACGAACGTTTCAAAGAAGTATTGGGTCGATTTGTTGAAACCTTAGCTGAAGAATTCAATGTGAGAATTGAGCCTCTTGGTTCTACCACATTCAAACGTCCTGAACTTAGCGGTGCAGAACCAGATAAATGTTTTTACATCCAGAATCTTAGTGCAGTTAAAGGAAAAAAAAGAATCGACCTGAATCAAGATCCGCCGCCGGATTTAGTGGTAGAAATTGATATTACCAGCCGTTCGGAAAATAGCTTGCAGGTTTATGCGGATCTGGGAGTGCCGGAAGTTTGGATTTATAATGGATCGCGACTCAAAATCAACAGATTAGAAAATGGAGAATACGTTGAGGGCGAGCTCAGTTTAGCATTTCCCAGCTTACCGATATTAGAGATTGCCAGATTTTTGGAACAAGCAGAAACAATGGACTATTTGGAGTTAGTGAAAGCATTTCGGAATTGGGTAAAAAGCCAAATTCAGTAAAACCAATGAAGGGCGGAAAAAATTCAACAAAATTTACACTTTTAACCGATAAAAAAATGCTATAGTGTGATAAATTAAAAATTAGGCCCTCGTCAAAATCTCCATCACAGTCTGGCAGAGCCAGCACTTCTACCGATATGCGATCGCTAGAGTCTCACAACAAATATCCAGATTGCTTGTGGATGCAATTAGAAGCAATTCCAGTTGCATCCGTTGCAGCCCAAGCCCAGCAGCTAGACATTCACTTGAGCTTGAATTTTAACGAGCATTGGGAACCCATACTAGGTGGTCGCGTCAAATTTGGCCTGCAAGGCGGGACGCTCAAGCTCGATCTAGAGAACTGCGAAATGCCCGTAGCATCGCGTCAGTTAGTCGGTTCTTTCAAGCTGTCGCCAATAGAAGAAACACAGCTTATTCAAAGCAGTTCAGAAGTTTTATTAACTGAAAATCTGCGGGGAGTTCGAGACAGCCATCATGCGGAAAAAATCAATGAAACTGACTGCTCGTTTTGTCACATTTCCACAATAGGCGATGATACAAAGCCCGCTTGGATTTTTGGATTAGAACAGGGTAAATCAGTATTAAAAGGTTTGCTAAAAAGTGCTAAGCTGGGACAATTTGCCGCCCAACCATTGCGGATGACAGCGAATTTTGAAGTTGCGAAAGAAGATATTTATCTCACAGATGCGGAGGGTTTGTGGCCGCACGATATCACGCCTAATCAACATTCGGTTTTAGCAAGAATCTTGACTGTATATCTGCAAAAAAATAAATTCCAACCGGCTATCAGTTGGGCGCTATTGTCCTATAATTTGCCTCCGGTTGAACAGCGCGAGGTGGAAATTGTCCCGGAAGCTGAATCCCAATTGCAGAAAATAGTCGATCGCATTATCTCCGCTGAAACCGACAACTTTGTGGAGTTGGCAAAAATTGCCAATCTCAATCCAGCACAGGATTTCGCGGGTAGCAGCTTGCGCGGAACCACTTTAAGTGCAGTGGATTTTAGCAGCGCAAATCTCGATCGGACCAATTTCCGAGGTGCAAACTTAAACGATGTCGATTTCAGCGACGCCAACCTGCAAAATGCCAAATTCGGCGGTGCAGATTTGAGTGGCGCTTTCTTAGGAAATGCTGATTTAAGCGGCGCAGATTTGCACAAAGCAAGTCTGGCTTTAGCTAACCTCAGCGGTGCCAATTTGAGCGGCGCAAATCTGCTAGAAGTGAACTTAACAAATACTAATTTCAGCGGTGCGAATGTCGAGGCAGCTAGATTCGGAAACAATTCAGGAATGGATGAGGAGATTCAGGTGAATCTACAGCAGCGAGGCGCGATTTTTGAAGAGGTTTAGTCGGTAAGTGCGAGATCCTTTTTATTCATCAGCCTCCATTGTGGCACAGGCCTCATGCCTGTGCGATGGAATTTTACCTTTAAACTACCGCTTCTGAAAAAAGTTGCTTCTTAATCCTTAAATCTTGAACTAAATTTATAGAGAGCGATGAACCGTAGCTGTTAAGACTGTAAACAGGCATTTCTTGCCAACAGTGACGGCAAAACCAGTATACTTGACTTTTGCGAACGTGACGCACCAGTTGATTCGTGCAGCAAGGACAGCTTATCATAAAAACCTCTTTTTTATCGAAGAAAGTGTATTTATCTTTTCTTGCCAAGTCCTGTAAGTTGGGTGGAAGCAGCAACTCTATGAATGTAGAGGTAAGAAGTAAAGATTTGGTAAAGAATAAAAAGTTGTTAAGGAATTGATGCAAATCGAAAGATTTCGTAAAAATAACAATAATTAAGAGAAATTGTATCTAACCATTCCCAGGTTCCCAGAGAAGATACTCAGTCTCAATCCCAACCCAACACCTTCGCAATTTCAACGGCAAGCATAGTTGGTTCAAGAGGATTGACGATCGCTGCTGCAAGTTGAGATTTGTGGAACCAACTCTGAGGTAAATCTGACCGTTTGGCTTTGAGAGTTAGCAGCAGAACCCGAATCCCTTGGGTTTCTGGTTTGGTTTTTAGTTGTTTGAGAAATAGCAATCCATCTATTTCGCCGATAGAAACCTCCCAAATAATCCCATCTGGCTGATAGGAACTTGTTTATCGCAAGCCTTCTCAAGTCGAACCCGCAACTTCGACTTGCCAACCTACCACATCAGTCAAGGAAGCCTGGATTACCTCCCCTATAAGTAGGTAGGCGGAATTAAATCGCTCTATGTAACAGTATGTAAACAGGGCTGACTCAGCCACGCTGAGGGAATGTGGATACTTTACAATCGTTTACATAATTGCGTTTTACAGCGCCTACCTACTTAGTCGGATTTTTGTGAATTAATAAAAGTCTTTTTGCAATCATACCAATCACTTACAAACGCTTCATTTATTTTTTGAACAGCCTGTCAAATAGTAACCCTCTCTGGGTTTTTGGCGGGGTTGTCACGCCCCCAGGGTGAGTTTGGGAAGCCTACCAATAGGAATATTAAGATTGTCAAGTCTTAATATTCCTGCGTCTGCCATACCGGGGAGTGTGAATCATCCCATCCCAAAATCTCTGCCACTTTTCCCGGCAGGGTAATGGGTTCAAATGGTTTGCGAATTACCCCAGCAACACCCATTTTGGTAAATTCAGCCATATCGTTTGACATAACTCTTGCTGTCAGCAGAATCACTGGAATCGATCGAGTGACGGGATCGGATTGGAGACGATCGTACACAGCAAACCCATCCATTTCCGGCATTGATAAATCCAGCAAAATAGCGTTAGGTCGTTCTGTTTGTAGGATTTGTAAACATTCTTCTCCTGATTCGGCCAGCAGGGTGTTCCATCCCGCGAGGTCTTCCAGGCACAACTGTATCAGTTCGCGGAGGTGTTCTTGGTCATCAACGATGAGAATTTGTTTCCCTATCATCTTGTTTTCGGGCAGGAGACTGCCCTCATCATTAGCTAGTTGCAAATCGTTCATTTTATTGGGGTTGATGAGAAATTAATTGTTCGGTTGCCAATTGGGTCTCAAATACACATCTTTAAGCAATCCCTCAAAGATGTGTATTTGAGAGTTGAATCCGAATTTGGGATGGCGGAAATCTCAACTCTTTAGCAAGCTGAATTGTTAAACCGTCCGAGTGTATTTCTGTCTCGTAGATTTCAGGATGTACGCGGTGGGGCAACGGGATGAGACTTTGAAATCCACTAGGAAGGAAATAACCTTCTACTCCCGCAGCTTCGGTAGGTTGACCTTGAATTAAAACAGTTTCTGGAGTGATTTGGAGACTCAATTTGACAAGATGAATGTCAGAAATGCGAACTTTAAGGATAAGTGTCACATCCTTTTCTTGAATTTTAATACCTGCGATCGGTGTTTCCTCTGTATGAGCAATCCAAAGTGTGGATTGCTGACAACCAGCGGGCAAACCGGAAAATGAACCTGCGAGATCCTGATTTACATCATTCAAAGCCTGAAAAGCATTCATTGAGTATCCTTTTAATGTAAAGAACTTTTAGCTGCATAACAAGATACTAAATAGCAACGGTAAGGAATTGGTAAAGATTCCGTTATTGTTACAAAAATTCACAAAAAGGGTGAAAGTTATCGGGAAATTGGGTCTAAAACCCCGTCCTTCTAGGACGGCTTTAATTGTAAAGTTTAAATAACTCGTCGAACATCCTAAGTAGGTAGGCGGAATTAAACCGCTCTATGTAACAGTATGTAAACAGGGCTGACTTAGCCAAGCTTAAGGCATTTGGATATTTGACAATCATTTACATAATTGCGTTTTACAGCGCCTACCTACTTATCCTGAATCGTGTAGCATAAGGTGGGACGTAAAACCATGCTAGTTTTCGAGTTTAAAGTATACGGAAAATCGAATCAGTTTACTGCCGTAGACCAAGCAATTCGTACCGCAAAATTCGTCTGCAATAGCTGTATAAGGTATTGGATGGATAACAAAAAAGTCGGTAAATACGACTTGAATAAATACTGCGCTGTACTGGCTCGTGATTTTCCCTTTGCTGACGAACTCAACTCAATGGCTAGACAAGCTAGCGCAGAACGAGCATGGTCTTCTATCTCCAGATTCTACGATAACTGCAAGAAGGGTATTGCTGGCAAAAAAGGGTATCCACAATTTTAGAAAGATTGTCGCTCTGTTGAGTATAAATCAACTGGATGGAAACTTGCCGCCGATCTCAAATCAATCAATTTTACCGACAAAAAAGCAATTGGTCGATTAAAACTGAAAGGTACACGCGACTTACACTTCTACCAAATCAGCCAAATAAAAAGGGTGAGACTGGTAAAACGTGCTGATGGTGTGTACGTTCAATTCTGTGTGGATGTCGATAGAAAAGAAAGCACAGAGCCTTCTGGTAACACTATCGGATTAGACGTGGGACTGAAAGAGTATTACACCGATTCAAACGGAACTACGGTGGAAAACCCTAGCTTCCCGATCGAAGGTGAAAAAGTTCTTAAGCGTTGAGCACGTCGTGTCTCCAGGAAAGTAAGAGGTTCAAAGAATAGGGCCAAAGCTAGGCAGATTTTAGGCAAACGCCATCTCAAAATAAGTAGGCAGCGTAAAGACCATGCAATAAAACTTGCACGGTGCGTAATCTCATCCAACGATGTAGTCGCTTACGAAGATTTGAGAATAAAAAACATGGTGAAGAATCATTGTTTAGCTAAGTCCATTAATGACGCATCTTGGTATCAATTCCGTGTAGGGCTTGAATACTTCGCAAAAGTATTTGAAAAGATTACGGTTGCGGTAAACCCGCAATATACTAGCCAAGAATGCTCTAGCTGCGGTGTAATTGTAAAGAAAACGCTATCTACTAGAACGCACGTCTGTAAATGTGGGTGTGTAATGGATAGAGATGAAAACGCCGCTAGGAATATCCTTAGTCGAGGATTGGGTACGGTAGGGCATACCGGAACTTTTGGGCTTGACGCAAGCAACGCTTTAGGAGAATCAATCTCTACTTTGGCTGGAGAAATCCTGCCTCAGCAAATTGGGTCGTAGATTAAAGAATCCCCGTGCGTTTACGCCGGGAGTGTCAATCATCCCATCCCAAAATCTCTGCTACTTCTTCCGTTAGGGTGATGGGTTGGATGGGTTTGGCAATGACGCCAGCTACCGCCATTTGGGCAAATTTAGCCCGATCGCTGGGCAAAACTTTCGCTGTCAGCAGAATCACTGGAATCGATCGGGTAATCGGATCGGACTGGAGGCGATCGTACACAGCAAATCCATCCATTCCCGGCATAGATACATCTAGCAAAATAGCGTTGGGTTTTTCTGTTTGCAGTATTTGTAAACATTCCTCTCCCGATCCTGCGCCCACTGTTTCCCATCCGCCTAAATCTTCTAAGCAGGCCTGCACAAGTTCCCGAAGGTGTTCTTCATCGTCAACAACTAGAATTTGTCTGTCTTTCATGGGATTTTGGATTGGAGATTTTGGATTGGGGATTGATGCTAAAGATTAATGTAAGGGTTATTTAATGGTGGTTGACACTCCTCCGACGCTCAGTACGGGGGCTTTTACCATCGCTTTCCTGTAAAGGTAGGGTAAAGCAAAATGTGCTGCCTTCACCTAAGATACTTTCCGCCCAGATTTTGCCGCCATGCCGTTCAACAATACTGCGACAGATTGCTAAACCTAAACCGGTGCCTCCTTTTTCACGGGAGTCGGAAGCATCGACTTGCTGAAATCGACCAAAAATGAGTTCTAGTTTATCGGCAGGAATGCCTCGTCCGCAATCGCTAACTTGGAACAGCACAAAGTCTGTCTGGTTTTCGGCACTCAGATGAATTGTGGAATCGGCAGGTGAGAATTTAATCGCATTACTGACCAAATTTGTTAAGGTTTGGACGATCGCATCTCCTGTTGCCCAGACTTCCGCATCCGTGGGGGTAACGATTAATGAGATCTGCTGTTGAGTAGCGAGCGCTTGAGTGCTATTTACTGCTTGCTGCATCAAATCGACAGCTTTGCAAACGGTTTTCTCCACAATTGCCCGCCCGGAGTCTAGGCGCTCCAAATCTAAAATATCATTAACCAGGTTCACTAATCGATTGGTATCGAGGAGGGCAATTTCAATCATGCGTCTAGATTTTTCGGGTTTTTTATCGTAAACTCCACTTTTTATTAGCCCCAATGACATTTGAATTCCTGTCAAAGGAGTGCGAAGTTCATGGCTGACAATGCCAATGAACTCATTTTTTATTTGTTCGAGCTTTTGCCGTTCGGTAATATCTTCCCCAATGCTGATAGTTCCTATGATGTTTCCCTCTGAATCTTGCAGCATGGTATTGTTCCAGGCAATAAATTTTTCCTCACCGGATTTTGTTAAGATCAAATTTTGATAATAGGGATGATAGTTATGAGCTAAAACTTCAGAAAAAACAATTTTTATTGATTCTTGAAAAGAACTGGGTAAAAACTTTTCAAACCAGTTTTTTCCTAAAACTTCTGGGTGAGTATATCCTGTGAGTTTTAAGAAGAAAGGATTAACGTAATTAATATTTCCCTCTATATCAAGTCCGACAACAATCAACTGCACGTTATCCAAGAGCGATCGCCAGCGTCGTTCGGCTTCTCGGATCGTGGCTTCGGCTTGCTTGCGTTCTTGCAGTTCGACCTGAAGTTGTCGGTAGAGTTTGGATTGCTGAATGGCGATCGACAATTGGGTGGCAATCTGTTCAAGTAATTCTATCTCCCACGATTGCCATTGACGAGGTGCAGTATTTTGGTAGATAGCTAACAAACCCCAGAGATTTTCCCTCAAAAATATCGGGAAAACAGCATAACTTTTTGCTTGAAATAGTTCCACTAGCTCGATATGACATGGTTGAAGATCGGCGCTATAAATATTATTAATAACCAACTTGTCATGATTGCGGAATCGACCGCCGTGAGTTTCTTGCAGATAGGTATCTGCACAATTTTTTTGAAGATCGCTTCCTATCAGTTTTACCCAATCCTCACCAACTGACTCCACGACAAAATCACCACTCCAATCAGGATTAAAGCGGTAAATGGCAGTGCGATCGGTTTGTAATGTCTGCCTGATTTCAGTAACAGCAGTATTTAGAACCGCATTCAGATCCAAAGATTGGCGAATCCCTTGAGTAATCCTCCATAGCAAATGTTCCTTTCGGGATTTCTGCAGTAAGGCTGCTTCCGCCTCTTGTCGAACTTCTTCGAGGCGCTTCGCTACTGTGATATCTTGATGAACGGCCACCAGAACATCGCCGTAGTTGGAATGATTGAATACAGAGCAAGTGGCACTGCACCAAAATGGAGTCCCATCTTTCTTGACATTATGAACTTCATAGCTAAATTCACCCCTTTGTAAAACGGCAGACCGAATGGCTTGATTTACATCTTCAGGACTGACCGATTCGGTGGCATAGTTGAGAATCGAAACGTGCTGACCGTTGAGTTCGCCAAAGTCATAGCCAAACATCTGCTCAAATTTAGGATTGGCATAGACAATTTCTGCATTCTCTGCTCTTACTAAACAAATTCCTTCCGCCATGTTGCGGGTAATGACAGCCTGAAGCTCAAGCATTTGTTCGGCTTGTTTAAGTTTAGTCAGATCGCGCAGACCGACGATTACCCCTACAATATTTTCACCGGCATCACGGAAAGGCGTATAAGTAACGCTCAAAAATTGCGGTACTAAATTCGGATAGTCAAACCACTTTTCATACTGAATTGTTTCTCCAGCCAAACATCTGTCTAAGCGAGGTTGAATGAAGTTATCAAACAACTCTGCACCCAGGATATTCCTAACAGAATTTCCGATTACTTGGCTCTCAGATTTGTTGCACCAAGTCAAATAACCTTGATTGGCTATTTGATAAATATAGTTAATATTCATCAGCGCAATCCCATCTGTTGTATTGAATAGGATGCGTTCATATTGGCGGAAGACTTCTTCAGTACGTTTGCGTTCGGTGATATCAAATACGCTAGAACGACTCATCATGAAGTTACCTGCTTCATCATAAATTGCTGTAGCATTTAAGTTGATCCAAATGGTTTTTCCGTTTTTAGTCAATATCTGAAACTCTAAATTTTCGATCCAGCCTTGTTTTTTAAAGACGGGAAAGTTTTGATAAAAAGTATTTTTACTTTCAAGGGTCATTAAATCGACATATTTTTTTTTGTGTACAATTTCATCGCGGGTATAGCCTAACCACTTCAGTTCGGTATCATTAATCATAATTATTGTTCCTGCTGTATCTAGGGAATGATACCCACAGGGAGAATTATTATAGAGGTCTTCAACTTGATTGATATATTGTTGCAACCTATGGTTGACTTCAGTGAGTTCTGCTGTCCGTTCTATCACTCGTTGTTCGAGTTCTGTATTGAGTTGTTGTAGGGCAATTTCTGCTTGTTGGCGCTCCCTTAGTTCCGTTTGTAATCGATCCAATAAATCAGCTTGCTGAATGGCAATTCCAGCTTGAGTTGCTACCTGTTGCATGAGCTCAATTTCTGATGGTTGCCATTCGCGAGGTTTGGCACACTGATGGGCAATCAATAATCCCCAAAGTTCTTCTCCCTTAAGGATAGGAATAACTAGGTTAGCTCTAACTTGAAAAGTTGCCAGTAATTCCAGGTGACAAGCATCAATTCCGGCATTATAAATATCTGATTTAGAGGTGAATAAGCCTTGTTTGAAGGGTTCGATATAGCTTTCACCGAAGCATGGATCGTGTATCTGAGTGGATAAGATTGCTGTCCATTCTGAACCAACTGACTCTACGACCACCTTTCCGCTCCAGTCTGGAGCAAATTGGAAGATAATTACGCGATCGCATTGCAGAATGTTTCTGAGGTCTGTTACCGTAGTGTTAAAAATATCTTCTAGTTTGAGGGATTCGGGGAGAGAAACTGGTGTTTTAGCCAGGATTTGCTGTGGCTGTTGTTGCCATTTCCCATAATCTTCATCAGTATGTTCTATCATTAATCTACTTAATTAATTACATTTTTTAGATTGGGGCAGAAACCGGATTTTTAGTCCTCGTGCGTAAGTTCTATTTAAGCATTTCTAGGCTGAAGTAAAGGACGAGTGCGCCTGATTCGGCTGAGTACCCGCGTCACTAATTCAGGCCCTAGTACCGGCTTGGTAATAAAATCATCGGCTCCGGCTGCAAAGGCTTGTTGCAGAGATTCTGGATCGGTATGGGCTGTCACCACTAAAATCGGTAAATTTTCCCATTGGATATCCTGTCGGACGACCTGACACAATTCTAAGCCACTGACGATCGGCATTTCTAGATCGAGCACTACTAAATCGGGTTTAGTGCTAATTAACACCTCCCAAAATTGCTGTGGTTCTTTGAGATTTGTCACCTCAATTCCCCAAGGAGTCAGTAACGCTGATAATTTAACCAGCATCACAGGGTCATCATCTACGATTAAGACTTTGGCTTCTGAAGTTTTGGGACTGGGTAAAACACGGGCGATCGCTCGAAAAATTTGCTCGGTGGTTGCAGGTTTGTGGAGAAATTGCTTAGCACCTAAGCGCGATACTGCTAAGCGATCGGCAAGGCTATCTCGTCCGGTAAAGACAATTATAGGCAGGTTGGGCGATCGCTCGGTCAGCTCTCGCAGTAGCGTCAATCCATCTTCCTCTGTCTCTGCAAAGCTTAAATCTAGTAACATCACATCGGGCATTGACATGGCAAGACGCGATCGGGCAGCATTAATATTCGGCGCAATTTTCATCCGCAATCCCCAAGCTTCGGATTCTACTTTCAATCGCTCCGTTAATGCAGCATCATCATCAACTACCAAAACCCGATAGTTGAAAGTTGAAATAGTAGAAACTGGTACAGCCGTTGATGTAATCGGTATTTTGGCTAATTCCTGCTGTAATCCTGTGACCAATTCCGAGAAGTCAGTAATTTGCTCAGCAGTGAAAGAGCGATCTTTTATTAGCAAATGCTCTGCAGAGCTTGCCAATTTCGAGCCTTCGGGATAACCAAACGATCCCAGAGAGCCGGCCAATTTATGAGCTTCATGTTTGGCAGCTTGCTGTAATTCTGTTTCTAATTTTCCTGCTAATAGAGCAGTTTTTGCCTGCTCCAATACAGCAATTTGTTGGTTGAAGCTTCCCTGAAACCGCTCTAACACTTTGTCGCTCTCGGACTTATCTACCCCGCGAGATTGATGTTTTTGGGTACTCTTTCTTACCAACTTGTTGAACTTAAAGGGCGCCGATTTGGGGTACGGTTTCAGTCGATAGCCCATGCCATAAACTGTTTCGATAATTTCTTCAGTTAAGCCACCTGCCTTCAGTTTCTTTCTGACATCCTTAATATGAGTGATAATGGCGCGATCGGTTGGTGCGTCATCAAATCCCCACAGACGATCCAAAATAGCACTGCGACTAAAGATGCGATCTGGATTTCGCAATAATAATTTCAGCAGATTATATTCTGTCGCTGTCAGTGAAATTATTTGTTCGGAAAATGTCACTCTACCAGAATCTAAATCTAAACAAAGATCTCCCCAAGTCAATGTATTAGCCGCTGAATTCTGAGTAGAACCTCCTGGGGAAAGTGCTTTACTGCGTCGCAATAAAGTTCGGATTCTTGCCAGTAATACTTCCGTAGCAAAAGGCTTGCTGACGTAATCATCGGCTCCCGCATCGAAAAGAGCCACCACATCCGCATCTGAATCATTTGCAATCATTAACAGGATCGGTTTGTGGTAGCCTTGCGATCGCAATTGCCGACATAGACTAATTCCATCTAGTTTGGCAACCTGCAGGTCTAACAAAATCAGATCGTACTCAATTGCTGCTGCCAAGTCCAGGCCCACTTGTCCATCATTTGCACGATCGAACCCGTAATGATTTGCTTCCAACACCTTTGCCAGTGTTGCACTCAGCCCTCCATCGTCCTCTACTAGCAGAATTTTTATCGGAGACTTCTTCATTTTGGCTGTGCGGTTCAATGCCCATGCGATCGACGCGCTTTGATGTCAGGCCGAAGCGTGGCTTTTAACTAAATCAGTGCTACTCATTACTACTGCTTTTATCTTACCCTTTTTACAGTCCCATAACCTAAAAATTGCTGTCACTTCTGCAGTTTAAATAAGACCGATCTTCCTTCCATCCATCTGCGTCCATCCCCGTTTATCTGCCTGCATCTGCGGTTCAAAAACAGCCTGAAGCGAAGCTATTTTCCCGCAGGGGTTCGGTGAAGGGTAGGCGATCGCCCTCAAAAAGAGCGATCGCCCTCCCAAACAAACTATCCTTCATCCTCCGACTTTACGGGAGGACGCCCAGAAATCACAATAAATCCCACAGACTCAAGAGTCATGTGCGGGCGGCGAATACCAGCTAAAACCGCTTCACTCAACAAACTTTCAGTATTAATTTCATCAGCTAAAACCGATGCTAAAACTTGTTCCGATGTAGAAAGTTGATGCAAGCGCAATTGCAATTGATTCACCCGGTTTTCGAGTTGGATTGCAGCAGTGACAGCAGATCGATCGCACATTTCCACAAAAGCCGATCGCCCGCGCAGCAATTCCTCCGATACCACCCGTCCCTTTTGACAAAAATCATCCCAATCTAGCGGATCGACAAAACTGTCAATCAGCGAGGTGCGATTTTTCGACAAATTGTAATCCCGATTCGGCCCGCCTTTCCCCTTATAAGCCCGCTGCAAAATCGCTAAAATTTCCGCATCTTCCACCAGAGACATCGGCTCGCTGCGAGCATCTACAAACACAGTTTCAAAAGTTGGGATAAACAGAGCATCAGCGCGGCGCTGCAAAGCTTTCAAGTTGTAATTTTCGATATTTTGTGCTTGCAAAACTTGCTCGACCGGCTGCACATCAGTCTGGATGGAATAATTAAACTGGAAGCCGAACCACTCCTTCCCGGGCTCCGCATCCCAACTTTCATCATGCCGCCACATGGCAAAAGCTTGACCGCGATCGTCCCAGCGAATATAAGAGCCAAGTGCATCGATCAATCCCTCACCAATGCGGTAAAGAGCGACATCCGCATTCTGATGAGCAATACGGCGATTGTAACTGCCATATTGCTGGCAATAAGGAATCAATCTGGTTCTCAAATCGTTTGAGGGAATCAACGTTTTTTGAGTAGGTTGATAGCGCAGCAGCCCCGATATACTCGGATGTTCGATTTGTTTGAAGTGAAGAGCTTGGCACAGCCAACCTTCAGTAGCCCGCTGCATTTCTTTATGCTTAGCATCGCAGTTGTCGAGAGATTCAAAATACTGAGAGGCAGTGTCATCAAGAGTATCAATTTCATCGAGAACGTACTGTTCGTCAATTTTGATTTTCTCTTGTTCGATTTCAGTTTTAATCGCTTCAATTTCGCTTGATAAGCCCTTGCCTCCCTCAGCAAACAACTTTTCTTCAAGTTTGATAATTTTTTCCTCAGCATAAAACTGAAGGCTGGCAATAGATTTGTTGAATATCTCAAACCCATCTTTTAAAACTTGAAACCAAGCTTCGTGGGGACTCTCCGGCAAATCCGGGCCTGCAAACAAACAATATTGCACTCCCATTTTGCTGCCAATGCGATCGACTCTGCCGAGTCTTTGTTCTAACTGGTTGGGAAACCACGGCAAATCGAAGTGAATTAACCAATCTGTCAATTGCAGGTTTACCCCTACTTCCGCCGATCGATCGCACACTAAGATAAAACAATGCGGCTGTGTCTTAAACCGTTTGACATTCGCCTCAACATCATCAGCCGATTTGCTCGTGTCATGGCTGGCGATCGCATTTTTACCAAAGATTTTAGCTAAATTTTCTGCAATCTCTTTACAAGTTGCCGTAAAACTGGTAAAAATCACAATTTTCGGGAAACGCTCGCCGGGAATCGGTCGTTTAATTTGCTGTTGAATTCTCGACAGCAAATCGCGAGGATTGCTGTGATACTCGCGCGGAACCTTCAAAGCAACTGCGAGAAATCGGAGAATCGCGATTCGTAACAAACTCAGTCTGTCAAGTCCTTCCTGGGGCTTTTCCAGGGTGTTGAGCAAGGTTTCTAGCATTTCCCTTTCTTCGGGAAACAGCGCCGTTTTGGTCAAAATCGCCGTGTCATTTTGTCCAAATTCGCGATCGAGTTCTGGAGTCGATTTTTTCTGCAAGCGAGCTTTGACAACCCGTTCTAAAACACTCAGCCAAGTACCAGAAGCGCGGAAAAATAGCAGAAAAATTCTCTGATATTCGCTAGACTTGGGAGCGACTGTGCGCCATTTATCGAGTACGGTTTGAATTTCCGACCACTGTTCATCATTCAGATCGTACTCGGTTTTGGGGACAGCATCTCGATCGAAAATCACATCCTCAACCGCATCCCGGCGGTTGCGAAGGATGCGGCGATGCAGGCGGTAGGTATCGCTAACATGAGTGCGAATAGTTCGGACAAGCCTAGCCTGTTCTGCGGTTTTTTTAGTTTTCAAACAACTTTCTAACTCGGTTGCTAATCCAATTAAATAATCATCTTTTGCAAAAATTGTGCGGAGTTGAGCGAGTGTTGTTTGCAAAACAGCCGGCTTGGCATTTTCTCGGAAATCTAGCAAAGCGCGGCCGATTTCCTGACGGTTTTGCACCTGTTCTTTGAAGCTTTCCAGGTCATCAATACGGTAAGTTGTGGGATCTAGCAAGTGCAGCATCGTTAGAAAATCTTGCTCGCGGCCGAGAACTGGCGTTGCAGATAATAACAATACATTTTTGCTTTTGTGAGCGAGTTTCTGACAAAGTTCAAAGGACTGCTGCTGAGCGCGATCGCTCGAATGTGCCATTGCCGCCACATCATGCGCTTCATCAACAATCAGAAAATCTAGGTTAGCGTTGCGGCTAATTTGATTGATGTCGCTAACAGCAACAAGCTGCACTCGGTCAGCAAAATGAGACAAATAGAATTTATTTTCCAACTCCTGCCGCCACTGTTCGAGCAAGTATTTCGGAACCAGTACCACAGCGCGTCCGTTGGGTTCATCTAGCAGAAATTGGCGGAGAATTGTCCCGGCTTCTACTGTTTTTCCCAGTCCTGGTTCGTCTGCCAATAAATAGCGCACGATTGGGTCTTCTAGGACGCGCCGCACGACTTCAACTTGGTGCGGATAGAGGTCTATGTTAGCAGAAATTAAACCGGTCATGCCGCGGCTGACGGCCCGCTGTTCGATCGCAGATTGAACGAATGCCAATCGGCGATCGTGAAAATACGGCGTTTCTTGGCCTTTGACTGCTAAAATGTCGATCGGATCGGCGATCGGGATATTGCAGCGAACGTAAAGTTCGGTTTCAACAGCTTGCAAACTTTGGCTGTCGGGCAGGTCAATTTCGTACTCTAATTTATCTTCATCCCAGTCGTAAACTCGCCCAATTATCCATCTTTCCTGAGTTGTACTCCAGAGGTAGCAGCGGGTTTGGCGCTGAAGTCTGGCTTCTTGCAGCAAACCCAATGGCACAGTTTTGCGGATGCGGTTTTTAACTGAGCAAAAATATTCAACTAAGGCATCGGTAAGCGATACCTCGACAACTTTTCCGACTCCCAAATCGTTTCTGGGCGATCGAACTAACGAACCAACATCAATCATAATTACAACCTGACAATACTTACTAGATTACAATAAATCCTTTCCAGTTAAAATTTTTAGCAAAATGCGACTTTTGCCTGCGTCACTTTTCTAGTCAAATGACAGTAAATCTTGCATTCGGAAAACAATAAGTTTAGCATGGTAACTCACATCTTGCACCCTTCTCAAGAACGGGCAAGATGCCCGTTCCACAAAAGATAAATTTTCTCGCTTCACAGGCCGGAAAGCCTGTTCCTAAAAGACTAATTGAGAAGGCTGCAAGATATAAGGCACGGTAACTAACATTAGAAAATGTCGTGAAACAATCTCAAACCCTTAATTCAACGCCCTTGAGTGCGTAAGTCCCGAATAACTAATTATGAGGAAGGAAAAATCACACCTGGATTACCGGATTCCCATTTCGGATATTTCTGCATGACACTGTTATAAATTTCAGACTCTGTAAACGCTGCTAACCAAGCTTGTAGCCCTGGCCAAGGCTGTTCGTTAAACCAAATTCGATCTGTATGAGCGAATTGACGAACAAAAGGTGCGATCGCCATATCAGCCAATGCTACATTGTTACCAAATAAATATTTAGTGGCACTTAACTGTGAGTTGAGTTGTTCCAGAAATAAAGAACATTCATAACGATGTACTTGAGCATCAACACCGGGATAACGATCGGGGTACTTATAACGGTCAAGATGATATTTAAACCTATCATCAAATAGAGCGATTAGTTCCAGCATTTCTGTAAGAGAACCTTGCTGTGGCATCAACCATTTTTCTGGATCGTGTTGTCTCAATGCCCACAACATGATATCGATACTTTGATCGAGTACGCGCCCGTCAACATCAATTAATATTGGTACTGTACCTTTGGCAGATACTTCCAACATCTCTGGTGGTTTGTCTCGCAAAACAACTTCCCGCAACTCACACACCCGATTGCTAACCATCAAGGCCAAGCGTGCGCGCACAGCATAGGGACAGCGGCGAAAGGAATAAAAAATCGGGTATGTTGCTGACATATTATATGTTTAGTCGATCGCGCGATCGGGTTTTTCGGGTTCCAAACCCGGTTTATTCGTAGATTTCTCGCCGCCAAACAAGATTTTTCGCAGTAACCGATTGCTTTGAGCTTAGTGCCAATACTACACGAGTCAGAAACCCGGTTTCTTTCGATATTTCTCGTCGCTAAACCAGATTTTGCGTATAAACCGGGTTTCTTTGAGCTTAGTGAATAATAATATTAGTCGATCGCACCATCTACTTTTTCCTTCTTATCGTAGCGCGCGCCTATATGTACTTGGTTGCGACGCTTAGCAAGCTCAATCTGACGTTGACGTTCAGATAAACCTTGTTTTTTGGTTTCAGTTTTTGAGTCATGACAATGAGGACAACTCACACCAAGTACAAATAATTCAGAAGCCTTATCTTCCTGACTAATCGGGTGACGACAACCGCGACAAAGTTCATAATTACCCGGCTTTAAGCCCTGACCAACAGAAACCCGTTCATCAAATACAAAACATTCACCTTCCCAACGACTTTCTGCTTCCGGCACCGTTTCCAAATATTTTAAAATTCCGCCTTCGAGATGATAGACTTCCTCAAAACCTTGAGTCCGCAAAAAAGCAGTAGATTTCTCGCAGCGAATACCACCCGTACAAAACATTGCCACTTTAGGTTTATTGCGTAAAGCAGTTTCCCGCAGCACCCATTCAGGTAACTCAGAAAAGCTTTTTGTTTTGGGATTAATAGCGCCTTCAAAAGTACCCATAGATACCTCGAAGTCGTTACGCACATCAACCACGACAACATCGGGATCGTCAAGCAGCTTATTCCACTCATCAGGCTTAACATATTTGCCAGCCATGAGGCGGGGATTAATGTCCGGTATCCCCATCGTGACGATTTCGCGCTTCAAGCGTATTTTCAGGCGGTAAAAAGGTTCTTTTTCCGAGAAAGATTCCTTGTGTACCAGATCCGCAAAACGCGGGTCACTACGCAAGAATGCCAGCACTGCGTGCACGCCCTCGGACGAGCCGGCAATCGTGCCATTGATCCCTTCTTCGGCCAGCAAGATAGTGCCTTTGACGTTGTTGTTGTTGCAACAATCGAGTAGCGGTGCTTTCAGGTCGGCAAAATCAGGTAGTTCAACGAACTTATATAAAGCAGCGGTTAAGAAAGAAGCCATAGATTGAATTTATAGCACTAATTAATTTTCATACTTCTATGAAAATTCAGTCAAAGCGGACGGTGGGACTCGAACCCACGACGTTCAGCATGGGAAGCTGACATTCTACCACTGAATTACGCCCGCGCTTAGTGTTTTTTACCTGCTTTCACCTTCTTTGATTTTTGAGGCGTCGCGGTAAAAAACGACTAGAAGAATATTATATAACTATTTTCTGATTTTGAGTATACCATTTTGACAATCAATTTAGGGCTGCTGCCGATCGCCCCTCCACCTAACAAAAAAAGCCCTGCACCAAAGGCAGGACTTAATCTAACTTAAATTTCTTAGTCTCTTAGAGAGGGACTTTGTTTGACTCTCGACAGCGGTTTAAACCGCCGATCGAGGGCGATCGAACTTTGCCGTTAGACGAAGCGCAAAGAGTTGCTGTCAATACCCAGGAAAGAAACTGATTGGACGATCGCGATCAATTCCTCCGAGTTCCCAGTCTTCTTGAAAATAGCGGTACCAGCAGGCAACCCTGTCGGAGAAGCACCTAACTGGTAAGTGCTAGGAGCACCTTGAAGTTGGAGGATATCTTCACTCGGGTTAAAACCGACAATCAAAGCGTAATCGCCTGCGCCAGTGGCGGTATCGTTGCCATCGTTGTAGTAGAACTTGGTGGCATCTCCCAGCAAGAAAGTATCGTTGCCTTCTGCGCCAATCAGGGTATCGACTTCGCCCAGTCCAGAATTAGCAGCAGTGCCGTCAACGCCAGTCAGAATGTCATTGCCTTCTTTGGCATAGAGGAAATCGTTGCCAGTACCGCCCAGCAAAGCATCGTTATTTTCACCGCCGTAAAGGCTGTCGTTACCAGCGTCGCCGGCTAAAGTATTGTTGCCTAGATCGCCGCTGATGGCATCGTTACCGTCGCCACCATACAAGAAGTCGTCACCTTTTCCTCCTAACTCGATATCGTTACCGTCGCCTCCAATCACAGTGTCATTGCCGTCGTTGCCAAATAGGAGATCGTTGCCGTCGTCGCCAAATAAGGCATCGTCTCCTTTGCCTCCGAAGAATGTGTTGTTTTCGCTATTCCCGATTAAGGTATCGTTGCCTTTGTTGCCGTAGACGGGAATGTTAGCGTCGATCGCCACAATTACGTCATTGCTACTGCTGCCGAGAGTCACCGGCGTTGAGCGTTTCAGTGCGAGTGCGCTCGGCAGTGCGATCGGCAGTGCGATCGTCTGAGCCGGTGCGGGAGTGAAAACGGGTGTAGGTGTTCTGACAGGTGTTGGTGTCCTAATCGGTGTGGGTGGCGGCGGAGTGGGTGCAACCGGTGTTGGCACGGTGGGTGTTGGCGCCGTGGGTGCAACTGGTGTCGGCGTGGTTGGTGTCGGCGTGGTTGGTGTTGGCGTGGTTGGTGTTGGCGTGGTTGGTGTCGGCGTGGTTGGTGTCGGCGTGGTTGGTGTTGGCGTGGTTGGTGTTGGCGTGGTTGGTGTCGGCGTGGTTGGTGTCGGCGTGGTTGGTGTTGGCGTGGTTGGTGTTGGCGTGGTTGGTGTCGGCGTGGTTGGTGTCGGCGTGGTTGGTGTTGGCGTGGTTGGTGTTGGCGTGGTTGGTGTCGGCGTGGTTG
>NZ_JAUBSX010000085.1:0-31271 GCF_036704885.1 Microcoleus sp. F4-D5
AAAACTTATGTTTTGCCGAGCTTGAATTGCCCATCAAGTGCGATCGCAATTTTTCCTAACTTATTCAGTAAGCCCTATTTAAACCCTGCAATTTCAAACCTTCTCCTGAACATTCTCGCCCAACAAACCCCCCGGCCGAAAAGCCAAAATCACCACCAAAACCCCAAACACCCAAGCATTAGTCCAGCGGCTAGACAAATACTGATCGCTCAAAGACGACAGCAACCCAATCAAAACCCCTCCTAACATCGCCCCCACAATATTGCCAATCCCCCCCAAAACCGCCGCCGTAAAAGCTCTCAAACCCGCCGTAAACCCCATCGTAAACACGATCGTATTGTTGTACAAACCCACCAAAATACCCGCAGAACCAGCCAAAGCTCCCCCAATCAAAAAAGTCAGAGCAATAATCTGATCGACATTAATCCCCATAATTTTAGCAGCATCGCGGCTTTGAGCAGTTGCCCGCATCGCCTTTCCCAGACGAGTGTACTGCACAAACACGTGAAGCAAAACCATCAATAGAACCGCCACCACCAAAACAATTAAATCTTTCGTAGTAAATACAATACTCGTTTGAATTCCCAAAGCTTTGAGAATATCAACTCGCGGCAACAAATCGGGAAAACTTTTCGGCGCAGCAGAATTAGAGCCCATCACCGGAATAAAAGCTTTCAATCCCCCCCAAAACAGCCCCATATTTTGGAAAATAAAAGAAACTCCAATTGCCGAAATTAAAGGAGCCAAACGGGGAGCATTTCGCAAAGGCCGATAAGCGTACTTTTCCACAACAATATTCAGCCCAGCACAAAACACCGAACATACAATTAAAGCAACTAACATCACCGGTATAGCAATAGCCAAAGGTGCGCCATCTTGCATCCCAAAAGCCCCGAACACGGTTAGGGAAGCAAAAGCACCCAACATATACAAATCGCCATGAGCAAAATTGATTAACTCAATAATGCCATAAACCATAGTGTAACCCAAAGCAATAATTGCAATCAGCGCGCCGTTGACAAGACCAACTAATAATTGTTGGATAAAAACTTCAGGACTGCTGACTATTTCTCCAATGATTTTTGGCAAATCAAATCCTGCGATCGGGCCTAATAGCAAAACTATATAAACTACACCTAGATATAAGAGAATACTTTTCCAGTTCTTCATGTTTTTGAGTAATTGGGAATTGGGAATTGGGAATTGGGAATTGGGAATTGGGAATTGGGCATCGGGCATCGGGCATGGGACATTGGAGGGAGAAGGAAAAAGGCATAATTTTTTATTATCCCTTCTTCCTTCTTCCTTCTTCCCGATATCCGTTACATCCGTTACATCCGTTATAAAATCCGTTGCCGAACTTCCCTCTTCCTTCTAATTAATTATTCGGTCTTGAGCGCATTCACGAACTCCCACTTGCCACCTTTAACAACATTTCCTGACATTGTAGTCAAGCTCGTGTCGCCGTTGGTGTCAAAACTCCAAGTGCCGAGTACCCCGTTAAAATCTTTAGTTGCCAAGACAGCTTCGCGGATAGCAGCGCGGTCATTTTTGCAAACTTTATTAATTGCGCCGATCGCAACTTTAGCAGCTTCATAGGCGTAAGCTGCATAAGCTTCCGGTTCAGCATTATATTTTGCCTTGTAACTTTCGTACCACTTCGCACCCACACCAGTCAATTCTTGAGGAGGCAAGCCGCCAAAAGTAGCGTAAACTCCTTCGGCATCTTTGCCCGCCGCGTCAATTAAAGCTTGCTCTTTAATGCCGTCGGGTCCCATAAACTTAACTGCATCAGCCGCCATCCCGACATTTCTCATGTCTTTAATTATTTGTCCGGCGTTGCTCTGAGTAGTGCCACCGAAGTAAATCAGGTCTGGATTTAAAGCTTTGATCTTATTCATTAACGCCTTATAGTCGCTAGCTTTAATATCAATTCCCTCTCTTCCGAGGACTTGAATTCCCAACTTTTTAGCAGTGGCTTCAAAAACATCAGCGATGCCTTTGCCGTAGAGTTCTTGGTCGTCGAGAATGTAGACTTTTTGCACGCCCAAAGATTTCGCCCAGTTGCCAGCTACAGCCCCTTGAAGGTCGTCAGCGGGGACAACCCGGGTGAAATTGCGAGTGCCTGCGGGATAATAAACGTTGGGTTCTTTGGCTTCGCCTTTTCCTGGTTTAGTCAGTCCCGGATAAGTGTTGGCCGGACTGATCATGACGATGTTAGCTTGGTTGAGCACGGGAATGGAAAGTTTGGCGGCACCCGAATTATAGTGACCGATGACGGCAACTACCGAACCGTCAGCGACGGCTTTGTTGGAGTTGGACGTTACTTGGGCTGGGTCCCATTTGCCGGCGGCGGCGGTGGCGTCATCGTAAACTTCGTATTGGATTTGGATTTTGCCGTCGCAAGCTTTGGAGTTGGTTTCGGCGAGGGCTTGTTGGATGCCGTTGACCATTGTTTGAGCTTGACCCAAGGCGCTGCCTGTCATCGGAAGCATGGAGACAATTTTGACAGTATTTGGGTCTCCGGGGCTGCTGACTGCGACGGGAGTGGCTGCGGGACTGGTTCCGGGGCTGCCTCCGGGAGTTGTGGCGGTAGGTGCTGGAGGATTTTGACAGCTAGCGCACAGAGAGGCTATTCCGGCGGCAAAAATTAATTTCCGCAATCCTCCGACGCCGAGATTGTGTGTTGAGTGGATTTTTGGGGATGTGGCACTTTTGCCCCCTGACTTCTTGGAAAAGTTCATAGGTTGGTTCGTTTGTTGCTTGCGTCTTAGCATATTTTCACTCTGTCAGTCTGTAAGTCAAGAGTTAGCACAAGTTTAAAAAATTTGTGTCAACTATCAAAAACAGACCTAGAAAGGCAACATCAGGACTTAGGCCGCTCCTGTATCAGCGGCGGCGGGGGCTGCCCGTAAAATGCGCGAGTTCGCGAGTCCATAGGGGTTAACTAGATCCGCGATCGCAGATTTCAGTAGATGTGTTGACATTGTGTATACAAAAAATCACAATATAAATATGCTAGGGCTAATAGCTCTAATTACTACTGTATC
Organism: Microcoleus sp. F4-D5; assembly: GCF_036704885.1. Lineage (NCBI taxonomy): Bacteria > Bacillati > Cyanobacteriota > Cyanophyceae > Oscillatoriales > Microcoleaceae > Microcoleus > Microcoleus sp. F4-D5. Next base: position 3,051 of record NZ_JAUBSX010000085.1, read on the forward strand.
TAGCCAGAGGTAACTGTTATGCACCCGCCAGCATCTGAAGAATCAGTCAGCCAGACCCGCGATGTGACAATCAACATTCGAGCTCAGCCGAATCAACGCGCTCTCATCGATCGCGCGGCCCAATTACAGGGAAAGAGCCGATCGGAGTTCATGCTTGAATCAGCTTACCAAAAAGCTCAAGATGTTCTTCTAGACCGCTGTTTTTTTGGGTTAGATGAACTTAAATTTAAGCAATTTTTGGCGCTGCTGGATGCACCGCCGACGCCAAATCAGAAGCTAAACGCATTACTAAAAACAAAATCTCCGTGGGATTAGATCGAGATTTAGGTCAACTCTGCCCGCCTGAAAAACTGAACTCGTTACATCAAATTGAGACCTTTGATTCAGGCAACAGTCAGTTAGATGAATGGGTCAAGCGCCGCGCTCTGAAAAATGAGTCAGAGCGGGCTTCACGGACTTATGTTTTGTGCGATCGCCAAGCAGTCATTGCGTACTATTGTCTTGTAAATGGAGCAATAGCACAAACTGCTGCAACGGGTAAAGTCAGGCGCAATATGCCCGATCCGATTCCTGTTATGGTGATTGGACGGCTTGCCTGCGATCGCAACTGGCAAGGCCTCGGCATCGGACGCGCTTTGCTGCGGGATGCAATTCTTCGCACTTTGCAAGCTGCTGAGATTGCAGGGATACGGGCAATTCTCGTACACGCTATTTCGGAAGATGCGAAGCAGTTTTATCAGAAGTGCGGGTTTACTGTTTCGCCGCTCGATCCAATGACACTCACGGTGAAAATTAGCGATGCCATTGCTTCACTTGAGCTAAAGTGACAGATCGCCATTTCAAGTTTGAGTTAAATCATCTTGTCACAACTAACGATGCTCTTTCGTCTTATCTATAAATACCTTACAGGCTTCAACAGGAGGTTCGTAGATGAGAATTTTGGTTGCAGGTGCAACGGGGGCGGTCGGTCGTCCGCTGATCGCCCAATTGCACAGCGCAGGACATGATGTAGTTGCATTGACTCGCACTCCAGAAAAAGCGCGGATTTTAGCTGAACGAGGCGTGGAACCGGAACTCGCAGATGTGTTTGATGCAGGTGCCCTCAAAGCTGCTGTGATTCGCGCTCAACCGGAAGTTGTAATCGAACAACTCACCTCTCTGCCTAAAACCTACACCCCTGAGACAATGCAGGCGGCAGCAGCACTCAACGATCGCATCCGTCTCGAAGGAGGTGCAAATGTCCTAGCTGCAGCGCAAGCGGCTGGCGTGCGTCGTTACATCAGGCAGTCGATCGCATTTTGGGCGATTCCCGGTACAGGATTGGCCGATGAAGAAACACCCCTAGCCTTAGATGCTTCGCCCGCAGTTGCAGACGGAACCCGCACCCTGAATGAGATTGAACATCGCTTGCTAGGGAACCCCAATCTAGAAGGAATTGTCCTGCGTTACGGCTTCTTCTACGGGCCCGGCACTTGGTACGCAACCGATGGAGACGTTGCCGAACAGGTGCGGCAGCAACAGTTCCCGATCGTCGGAAATGGCGAAGGTGTATGGTCTTGGGTTCACATTGAGGATGCGGCCATGGCGACGGTGGCGGCAGCCGATCGGGGAAATCCCGGTATTTACTTGATTGCGGACGATCGGCCCTTAGAGGTGCGCGTGTGGCTTTCTGCTTATGCCCAGTGGCTCAATGCTCCACCGCCACCGCAGGTATCTGTTGAGGATGCTCTGCGAATCAGCGGTGCAGATGCTGTCTACTACGGCACCCAGTTACGAGGTGTATCCAATGCTAAGGCAAAACGCGAACTAAATTTTCAACCGCGATCGTTGGAATGGCTTGTTAAAACTTCCGTTGAAGAGGGCCAACTGACAATTTAATCTCGATCGGGCTAACACTAAAAGTTGTTTGGAAAGCTTTCTAATCAGGGAGAAATAAAATGAAGATTGCTCAATATGGAACAACGATCGCGGTCATCCATGCGATCGCAAACGGACTGCATGGTTTAGCGCATTTGGAAATCCCAGTTCCCCTCTCTCTCCTTCAGAGTTTGTTTGTGGGTATGGTGATTTTTCTAATTCCCATCATTGCAGCCGTTTTGCTTTGGACAGAGTTCTATCGCATTGGTAGCTGGCTCTTACTCAGTTCAATGGCTGGATCGATCCTGTTTGGACTCTACAATCATTTCATCGCGATCGGTCCAGATCATGTGTCTCAAGTTGCCTTTGCAGGCTGGGGTTTGGTGTTCCAAGTCACAGCCATCCTGATATTAATTGTGGATGTATTAGGAGCTGGAATTGGCTTCTGGGCATTGAGAACTATTCAGCAACAAGAGCAGGGGGCTTTATGAGTTCTCTGGATGATTTTAACCACCATCGTCCGTTGCTGTTCTCGATCGCCTACCGAATGCTGGGAACTGTCACAGATGCCGAAGATATGGTACAAGAAACCTTCCTGCGCTGGCAACAGACGGCGAACTCCACGGTGCGATCGGCAAAGACTTATCTGACAACTATTACTACTCGTCTCTGCATCGATCATTTGCGATCGGCGCGCGTCCAGCGAGAACAATACGTCGGTACCTGGCTACCAGAACCGATGTTAACGCAACAATCCGAAAATTCAACCGATCTAATGGAATTAGCAGACTCGCTCTCGATCGCATTTTTAACTGTAATGGAGCGTTTATCTCCGATCGAGCGGGCAGTATTTCTACTCCGCGATGTGTTCGAGTATGACTATGACGAAATCGGTCAGATGATCGGCAAGAGTCCCACCAACTGTCGCCAAATCCTGCGGCGGGCGAAGCAGCATCTTGCCGACCAACGTCCTCGTTTCCCAGTTTCTCGGCCTCAACAAAAGCAGGTTACATCCCAATTTTTAGATGCCTCCACCAAGGGAGATTTGCAAGATTTGTTGCTGCTGCTGGCGAAGGATGTGACGTTTTGTTCAGATGGTGGCGGCAAAGTGATTGCAGCCATCAAGCCGATACATGGAGCAGTAAAGGTGGCTCGGATGCTGTTAGCCATTCGTCGGAAATGGCTGCTTAATTCTGTCTCTCACTTAGCCGATATCAACGGACAACCAGGCATTATCCAATATCTCGATGGCCGCATTCACAGTGTGATGACGTTTGAGATTGTGGATGGCTGCATTCAGTCTATTTACAGTGTGCGGAATCCAGAAAAGTTAGAGCGGATTGGCCAGGAGATATCTTTAGAGAAGTAACCGAAAACCATCGGTGAGTTGATTCAAGTTTGAGCTAGCTCATAGAAGCTGTTGAAATGCCATTATACGCTCGAAGCAGATCGACTTAGGGAGGTCTTGAATAACAAATGCTGCTGTTCTAAAAAAGACACTAATTCTGGAGAGTTTGACATGGATAGTATAGCGGTTCTAAGAAAGATTAGGTACGTAGTTGGGCTTGGGCCCTATACGTTTCAGTGGTTATATAAGCAATCACTCATACCTCATCTTTCTGAGAAAGGCTATATATGTTTGATGAAGTTCAAACTGCACTAAGTCATGAATTTCGCCGTCCCAAGGTGGATAATCTATACGACGTGTTCGCGAACATCCGCGATCGCGAAGACGAACACGTCAAAACGATGGCGGCACTCCAGAAACCAGAAGCGCGGCTAACTTTCAAAAGTCCCCATACAGTTGTTGAAGCGGTCGCTGCCAACGCAGATAAAACGGGTTGGTTGTAGGAGGTGTTATACTTAAAAACCGGGTTGCAATTCGATATGAAGGATGGCAGTCCAATCAGTTCTACAACATTGTTAAGAACTATGAAAACACTACTGAAAAAATCAGCGTTACTCCTTGCTCTACCAATCTGTGTCTTAGCTAATTTTTCCTTACCTGCGTCTGCTGATTCTACTGCTGACCTCATCCTCAGTACGAGATGCCAGGGTGGTTACAAAATTAATATTTGGAAAAAGAAGGCTTCGGGCGAACTGCTATATCGCTCGACCAGTTCCAACGGTAATTTAAGTTTGGGCGGAGGTACTAGCAAAGCTACAGAAGGCGTTCGAGTCTATAAGTTTCGGAAGGGCAATTATGAATATTGGGTGTGGGATGGCACGTTGGATAGCCGGCAGTCTGGAACTTTAGAGGTGTACAAAAACAACCGTATCTTGATGCGGAAAGCTTGTACGAAAAGTTGAATTTTTTAGCCTGACTAAATTAATTGATTACAGACAACGGCAAATTAACAAGGAGTGCGTTTGTCCCCACTGTCGGGCAATGATGCCAGCTATTTCCGAAGTAAAAATTACTTCAAACATTAGCATCTGAATGTCAATCAGACCTGCGATGTTACAATTAAAAGACGTTAGCTAAAAGATTGGAGGTTGGCTCGCGCATGGTTGAGTTGCAATCAGATTTAGAATATGTGGTGAACGATCGCCTAAAAGTCTCTCTCGATGCGATCGCGCAATTTTGCCAGCGCTGGAACATTGTCGAATTTGCCCTGTTTGGCTCGGTGCTGCAGGATGATTTTCGCCCTGATAGCGATGTGGATGTATTAGTTACTTACGAACCCTCGCACCGCCTCACGCTGTCTCATTTATTGGGTATGCAGGAAGAGATAGAGAATTTATTTCACCTTCCTGTAGATTTGGTGGAAAAAAAGCTGTTAAAAAATCCCTATCGGCGATCGAACATTTTGAAAACCTATCGAGTGATTTATGCAAGCGGGCGATCGGTATAGTGCTTCACTTTGCGACATGGCGCAGGCAATCCGTCGGATTCAGGAGTTTACGGCTGATGCTTCTTGCGAGACTCCGGCTTGAAAGTGTTTTGATGCAAAGTGCCGTAGAGCGGCAGTTGGGGATTTTGGGCGAAGCCGATCGGAGAGTTTCGATCTAATTTCAGCAGTTCCATCCCGAAATTGATTGGCGAAATGCGATTAACTTACGCAATATTTTAGTTCATGGTTGACTTAATTAAACAGAAATGGTTTAACAGATAGAATCATACGATCTAACTCAGTTTTGTTGTGTTTGAGAAGATCGTGTCCCCATAATTCATTCGTGTTATCGGAACAGTCATTTGCAAGGGTTTCTCCGATCTGCTCGAGCTTTCCCGTTCCGATACTCTCAAACTTCTTTTTAATACGCTTTAAATCCTCTGGTTCAGATAACACTCCAAGAATAAACACTCTATCTTGCAGATCCTCTGGGATCTGACTCTTTACATAACTCAATCGCTCTCCTTGCCGATCGAAATCAATCAGCAAGACCATCATTCTTTTTGGAAATCTTCGCATTTCCGAGACATGATTGTCTTTGAAGTTATCCAGAAGTTTTCCCCAACCATCAGCAATTGGTAAGACTTGAATAGCATGTTCCTTAACGTTTGAGTTGAGAATGAATCCGGTGGCAATTTGGCGATTAGCATCATCTTCTGGCAACACAAGAACATGGTGTTGATACTTATTAACAGTCATAATTCTATGTCGCCACGAATCAAGGTATCTACAAGATCGCCACTGACAGGTATATCGCTAAGCAACCTAACCAAGGTTGGCTCTAAGTGACTTTTTCGATCGAGTACAAAGGTATTTTCATCTGAAAACTTTCGGATTGCTTCTTCATTATGTGAGGTTGCTATAATCTGACCGCTATTTTTAAATGAGCGTCGCAGTGATGTAACAAAATGTCCAACCTCTGACAGGGAAAGATAGTTATCAGGTTCGTCCCAAAAGCAAAAAAGTGGCCCGTAGTATTTGTTGGCAGCTAACACAACAGCACAAAGAAAAAAGCATTTCTCCCCATCAGATAAGTCTTTAAAGTCAACACTCAGATTGGCATTCTTTGCTTCAAACCGAACAATCATACTTTTAGAGTCTTTCCCGATTTGTTCATTCAGAAAATCCTGAAAGTCAGGCATAACTTCTTGGAGGTATCTGTAAGCCTGTGTGTAGGCAGCAGGGTAGCGACTGAGTAACCCAGAGAACCACTCCCCAAAATTTGAACCGTCTCGTTTTGGCTCCAACGTTTCCCCGTTAGAGTCTCCACTCATCAGGCTTGGGATCGGGGCTAAAATAATCGTGCGCGCCAGCCAAGTCTTGAAAAGACGAAGCGGATCGGTTTCTGATTGTTCCTGAATCACTGGAAGAGCAACGAGATGCCAATCCACCAGAAACTGAGCTTCAGGATTTCGCTGGCTGTGGCTGGTGTAAAGAGTGACTTGGGCTTCCTTGCGAGAGTAAATTGGATTTCCTGAAATTAACAGTTGTTCTTCAAAAACTCGAAGCTCTCTAAAGTTGTCGGGTAATTCCAATGCCAGGATATATTTGTATAGTTTATTGTCAAGTAATACTTCTATCTCAAATCGAATTGGAACATCAGACCTGCCTCGATTGAAATCTTTCGGATCGATAAGACCCAGATGATTTTTATCAAAGTCACGCATTCTGTTAATGCCTCGACCGATGTGTTGAAGGATTTCCAATACAACACGGATGGTTGATTTACCTGCACCATTTTTCCCAATTAAAAGGGAGGATGGCATCTCTTTGAGAATCAGTTCAAAGTTCTCCAGGCATCTGAAGTTATGTACGTATAGTCTTTGGAGCATAGAAAAACGACTCCGAGAGTGAAAAGTGAAAAAACTGGTCAGCTTAATTAACCAATATACAATATTTCCACTTCAGAGCACCTAAGCAGGTGATGGTAGATGTAGGGAGAAGTCCGCCCGTACCTGCCCCGGATGAAGCGGCGCAACCGAGCGGGGGATTGGCCCTACAAAATTATGCAGAAAATATGAGCGGGCGATCGCCCACACACAAACAAAAGATGCACGATCGCCTCATTGTAACAGTTGCCAAATATCAACTAGATTGCGAAATCAAATCCGAATCCTTTTTTTCTTTTGAGCGATCGACACTAAAATCTTCATAGTACGATCGCTCAGTATTCACATCCCACAAATCGTGCTTTTCCCCGAGAATATTTCTCACGGCCAGCATTCCCGTCAGCATGGAATGGTCTTGGTTGTTGTATCGGTGCATACCGTTGCGCCCGATCGTCTGCAAATTCTCAATTCCCTTCAAAAAACCTTCAAGTACCTGCAAGTGTCCTCGATATTCCCCATCATAAACTGGATAAGCTTTAAGTTGCCGTATGACAACTCCATCTTCCACATCCGCAGTTGTTGCTAACCCCAAACCAACCAACTCGCGAGTTGCTAATTCGACAAGTTCCGCGTCCGACATTTCCCAAATCTCGTCGCCTACGCTACAGAAATATTCCATTCCCAAACAACTTTTGCTGGCGTCGGGAACTAAAGCGGCGCTCCAATTCTTAAAGTTTTGAATTCGTCCCACTTTGACTTCGGGGGAGTGAATGTAAATCCAGTTGTCAGGAAACAAATCCTTGCGATCGACAATCAGCGCTACAATCAAAAAATCTCGATACTTGAGCGATCGCGCGGCGTGCAACACCTCTTCTGGCGGCTGCGGTTTCAGCCTTGCTACCAGTGCAGATATGGGCATACTCGTAATAAAATTATCCGCCGAATATTGAACTAATTCTCCGTTATGCTCAGCAGTAATACTTTTAATTTTATTCCCTTCACGTTCAAAGCTAATCACTTTAGTATCGAGATAAACTTTGCCGTCTTTATTTTCCACTGCTTCCGCAAACTTTTCCCACATCATCCCCGGCCCCAAAGCCGGATAATCAAACTCTTTGATTAATGTTTTGGTGTCGTTGCTGCCAAACAAAGCATTAATAATTGCTGTCGTCAGGGACAATCCTTTAATCCGCTGCGCCGCCCAATCTGCTTGAATTTCCGAACAAGGAATGCCCCAAACTTTTTCAGTGTAAGTCTTAAAAAATGTTTTATACAAGCGTTCCCCAAAACGATTGATCACCCACTGTTCAAAAGTTTTTTCTTCCCGAAGCGGCCAAATTCTAACTTTCAGATAACTCAAAATAATCAGCGTACTCTCAATTATGCCCAAATTAAATAGAGTATTGAAGGCACTGATCGGATAGTTAAAAAATTTACCTCGATAAAAAATTCGCGACAATCGCGGCACTTTAATAAACTTATTTCCCAGTACCTCTTGCCACAACTGCTGCACGGCTTCAACTTTAGTATAAAAGCGGTGGCCGCCAATGTCGAAACGATAACCTTTGTAGGTTTCGGTGCGAGCTATTCCCCCAACTTTATCACCTTTTTCTAGTACAACAGGGATGATGCCTTGCTTGACTAGCTCGTAGGCAGCAGTCAAGCCCGCAGGACCTGCACCGACTATCGCAACAGGATAATGTTTCACTCAGCCTACCTCCAGCTTTTGAATCGAACTATACAGTTATTTATAACTTGTCAAAGTGATAGATGCACCCGTGAATACCCTGAGAAACTATGAAGCGACCTGATGTTGAATGACGATTCGCCTTGATTTATTGAGCGGATACTGGCAAGCTAACTTTGCCAGTCCAGGGCTTTTTTTGGTATAAGTAGCGACCAGTGCCGATCGCAAATGCCAGTCCGCTGTAAAAGTAAAAAAGCCAGTGCCAAGGAATTGTTTTCAGAGCAAATACGATACCGTGTTTGCGGTAAAAAAATCGGTAAAGCTGTGCATTAATTGCTACCAGTGGTATTGCCAGCAAGCCAGCCAGCAGCAGAAAGCTCAGCGACCAGCACGTCCCCAAAACTGCCAGCAGGACTCCATAAGTTAAAATCACGCTGATCCGGTTTGAAACTTGCAAATTGAGGTCATTATTCAATTTGCGATCGCGCCAAATCAGTTCTGTCCAAGGCAGCGCTCGGTAGAAAAAGTCAGCTTTCACCATCCCCATCGGTTCCCACCGCTTTAAATGCTTCACCTGCAATGTTTTGCACAGCCGAATGTTATAACCTGCTTGTTTCAAACGGTAGCCGAGCTCAATATCTTCGATCGAAGCTTGGCGGTAACTCTCATTAAAACCACCCATCTGCAAAAAAATTTCCCGGCGAATCACTCCGCAAGCTCCCCAAAAAGTTGAAGCTTCTTCATTACCTGTTTGGTGCACGTAGTGGTGCAGCAAGTTCCTGTACTGCGATAGAAAATCGGGATCTCCAGGAGCATCGTCGTAAGAGCCGATGAAAGCCGCCAAGTAGGGGTTATTTTTGAACACCGATATCGCATAGCCCACAGCTTCTGGACAAACAGCGACATCAGCATCCACAAAAAACAGAATATCTCCCTTCGCAGCTTGGGCGCCCAAATTCCTTGCCCGCGCTGGCCCCCCGCATTCGGGAATCCTGATGACTTTGGCGCCGAATTCCTTGGCCAGACGCCAGGAACCGTCGCTTTCGCCATCTGCTACTACAATAATCTCGATCGGTCTGGGCACAGCTTGAGCCAGTTTTGACAAACAGGTGCGGAAGTAAGCGCCCCCGTTGTGGACTGGGATAATGACGGATACAGTGGGATCGGCGGTAGAAATCATTACCTAAATTGTTTAAATTGCAGGAACCAAAATTTGCTTGAATTTTATTGGTGCTACTTTACGAAGGGTAAAATTAGCTCTACTTTTTTATTTATAACTCGATTCCTGTTTGCATTCAACTAGATTTTTTGCTGGCATTCTCGATTGAATTTTTCCCAATTCATACCTGTATTCTACGCCATATCTTGCTGAGGCTGACCTGATGCAGACAACAGCTTTACAAAATCTTTAAATATAGGATTGTTTGTGTAAACTTGCGAAAAAGCCCCAGCAGCATTTTGGTGCCTTTGCCTTGCACCGAACAAGACTGTGATTTTACAAACAAGCACACCGTATAAAATCAAACATACTTTCTACGGAGACCCGCAGGCTGTCAGGACTTGTCCGGTACAGTTTCTTTTACAGACCTCATCCGCGAGTGACTCCTGAACCAAGTCTCTATCCCGACTTCGGCATCACTTCACATTTTAGGACTTTTGGCAATATATTTTAAATATAGGTCTTAAAATTTGCGACGGTGTACGATCGGGCTTTCGTAATTTGCTAACATACCCTTAGCTAGATCCCTTTGAGGCAAAACTTTTACATAAACCAGTTTTTATATTACATGGACACCTCCCAAAACAATTTAAGTCACCCATTAGTTTCGGTAATAATACCAGCTTTCAATGCAGAAAAATTTATTGTTAAAACATTAGAATCTGTTTTATCTCAAACTTATCAAAACATAGAAGTTTTAGTAGTAGACGACGGCTCTACAGATACAACCCCCGAAATCGTCAAATCTTTTGCTCAAAAAGATAGCCGAGTCAGGTTGTTCCAGCAGTCCAATGCCGGCGTCGCCGCCGCCCGCAATTTAGCAATTGAAAAATCAAAAGGCGAATATATTGCTCCCATCGATGCCGACGATATTTGGTATCCGCAAAACCTAGAAAAACAAGTCGAATGCTTAATTAAATCAGAACAATCTGTAGGAGTTGTCTATTCATGGTCACTTGATATCAACGAAAAAGACTTATTCACAGGGGGATTTTACAACTCCACCATCGAAGGAGAAGTATACAAAGCTTTAGTTTATAAATATTTTATGGGTAATGCGAGTTCATCTCTGATCCGCCGCATTTGTTTCGAGAGAGTCGGCGGTTACAATTGCCAATTGAAAGCCGAAAACGCCCAAGGCTGCGAAGACTTGGAACTTTTTCTCCGCATCGCTGAGCATTATCAATTTAAAGTAGTGCCAGAATTTTTAGTTGGCTACCGACAGATTTCCAGCAGTATGTCTTGCAACTATGCAGCAATGGCAAAATCTCACTCTCTAATTATGGCAGATGTCCGGGAGCGGCATCCTGAAATTCCTGCCAATATTTATCGCTGGTCTAACAGCAGTTTTTATATATACAATTTAGCCGTTAAAAGCAACCGTAACGGCAACCATCGCAGTACATTATTTTGGCTGTATCGAGCTTTTCGAGAAGATTTATTCATGACTGTATTACGCCATAATTTCTACATTTTATCAATAGAAAGTATATTAAAAATTCTACTTTCACCAGTTACTCAATCTTTGCCAGACTTAAAATCAACATCAACAGAGACTGAAGGCACAACAATTTCCACCATCAAGAGGCGAACCGTGATTCATAAAATGCTCCCGTCCCAGGTTTATGAAAGAATGCGATTCAATAATTTTGCCAACCGATAACGCGAATAAACCCAACATCAAAAACCAGATTTCTTAAAGAAACCTGGTTTTTGAGGCAAGCTATGGAAGAGAGTTAAATCAACGGAAATAAATTTTTGCTTCTTCCTTCTACTTATATCTCTCTAAGCGTGAGAAGCTGTAGCATTTTGAGCTTGTGGCTGCTTGCCGTCGGGCGAAATAGATTCCCCTTCAATAAAAGATCGCAGCATCCAAGCCATTTGTTCGTGCTGTTCCATTAAACCAGTCAAAAAGTCTGCGGTTCCATCATCCTTAAACTCTTCACCGCACTGTTCGACGTGTTTGCGGAGATTGCGGATCACCAACTCGTGATCGTCAACTAAACGCGACACCATCTCAGTCGCTAAAGGCAAATCGCCGATATGTTCTTTAATCGAAGCATACTTCAAAAACCCCTCAGCAGTACCAATTGGGTAGCCGCCCAAAGCCCGCACCCGTTCTGCTAAAGCGTCAATATTCTCAGTTAATGCTTGGTAATGTTCTTCCCACAACTGGTGGAGCGAGCGAAACTGCGGGCCAACTACATCCCAGTGATACTTTTTGGTTTTGATTAAGAGCAGATAAGCATCTGACAGGTCGTGATTCAATAGTTCGATAACGCCTGCACGTTGCTCGTCAGATAGACCTATGTTTAATTTACGCATTGAAAGTGTTCCCTCAACTCTAACTTTACATTTATTAAAACAAATTGGGTCAGCTACTTACATCAACCCAGAGGACGATCGAATTTTATTAAAATATCTGCATTTCAGGTTAAAGTAATCGCAATATAGATACCCTTAGATAGATGCAATGAAACTTTTCGTTCCAGGCCGCCTTTGTTTGTTTGGCGAACACAGCGATTGGGCAGCAGGTTATCGCCCGCGCAATCCCGCTATCGAAAAAGGCTGCACTCTGATTGCCAGTACAAATCAAGGAATTTATGCCGAAGTTAACCAACATCCCACACAATTAATTTTGCGGGCTGCTTTAAATGACGGCACAAAAATAGAAGCTGCACTCCCGATGGAAAAAAATGCTCTGCTTGCTGAGGCAGAAACAGGAACTTTTTTCAGTTATGCAGCCGGTGTTGCTTATCAATTTCTCTCCCACTGCGGCGTGGGAGGACTAGAAATTGACAATTATTTAACAGATTTGCCAATTCAGAAAGGATTGTCATCAAGTGCTGCAATTTGCGTGTTAGTAGCCCGCGCTTTCAATCGCTTGTACGATTTAAAAATGAACGTCCGCGCTGAAATGGAAATGGCTTATCTAGGCGAGACTGCAACACCTTCGCGCTGCGGCCGCATGGATCAGGGTTGTGCCTATGGAAATCGCCCGATAATGATGATTTTTGACGGCACGGAAATGGATGTTGTTGAGCTAAAAGTTGCCAAAGATTTGTTTTTTGTAATCGTTGATTTGGGCGCTAGCAAAAATACTCAAGAAATTCTGGCAAGCCTCAATCAGGCTTACCCGTTTGCGGCGAATGAAGTTCAAGAAAACGTGCAGAAATATCTCGGTGCAATTAGTTCTCAAATTACCCAAGCTGCGGCCTCCGCTTTACAGCAGGGAGATGCAGTTAAAATCGGCGAGTTGATGAAAGTTGCCCAGAGGGAGTTTGACAGGTATTTAATCCCCGCTTGTCCAGGGCAATTAACTGCTCCTGTTTTGCACGAAATCCTAAACTATCAACCGATTCAACCTTATATTTTGGGAGGGAAGGGAGTAGGTTCTCAAGGAGACGGCACGGCGCAGTTTATCGTGAAAGATGAGGACAGTCAGCAGCAAGTTATCGATATTATAAACAGCGATTTCCCCCAGATGGAATGTCTGAAACTGACAATCCGTTCTCAGTACAGAGTCCGCAAAGCCGTGATTCCTGCCGCTGGTTTCGGTACTCGGATGTTTCCGGCTACTAAGGCAGTCAAGAAAGAATTCTTTCCAATTATCGATCGCGACGGCCGCGCTAAACCGATAATTTTGGCAATTGTGGAAGAAGCTTTGAGCGCGGGAATCGAAGAAATTGGTATAGTGGTACAAAAGGGCGATCGCACTTTTTTTGAAGATTTCTTTAAAACTCCCCCGTCTCGCGAACTTTTCCAAAAATTGTCTCTGCAAAATCAGCAATACAGCCAATACTTACAAAATTTGGGTCAGAAAGTGACAATTCTGACTCAAGATATTCAGGAAGGATTCGGCCACGCGGTATTTTGTGCTAAAGAATGGGCGAACAACGAGCCATTTCTCCTACTTTTGGGCGATCACATTTACTCCTCGCCAACTGAAAGTTCTTGCGCGCGCCAGTTATTAGATATTTACTCGCAAGTGCAGCAAAGCGTAATTGGTTTGAGAGTAACACAAGCTGAGGTAATTCATCACTACGGGTGCGCGGCAGGAGTTTGGCAGGAACAAGATTCTATTTTGTCTGTGACGCAACTTTACGAAAAGCCGGATATCGAGTATGCGCGGCAGCATTTAAGCGTAGAAGGAATGGCGGATGATTTATTTTTATCAATGTTTGGGATGTATGTCCTTGAGCCTAAAATTTTTGATTATTTGGCCGAACATATTAATGGCAATTTTCGAGAAAGAGGGGAATTCCAGTTAACCTCCTGTTTGGATAAATTGCGGCATTTCGAGGGAATTGCTGGTTATGTTGTACAAGGGCGGTGTTTTGACACCGGATTGCCGGGGGTTTACCGGCAGACGCTGATTGATTTTCCCATATCTGGTGAATCGATCGGCTAATCAGCCTTTTATTTGAGGCCCACAGGCTCACAACCCTCAAAAATCGCCATCTAATCTATCATAATTTTGCCGCCGCGCGCCCCGATACCCGATTTTGTCCGGTAACGTCATTAAAAAAGTCTAACCGTAAGCTGCGTCTAAACTCCAGTTTCCAGTGCTCGTAGGTGAACTTTGTTTGTGCAGTAGCGCTTTCTAACCCCTGAGAATTTACCGACAATTTGCCGACAATTTAAGGTGACGGTTTATGGTTGAATGAAAATACCGATCGCATTATGAACTCTCGCAGCAGTAGACGGAGGTCGATCGAGCAAACTCCCTCCCAAATACAAACTCGTCGAACTTCCCCCATCCAAATTTAAAGCCTCCACAGCACCCATTTGCTGCAATATCTGCGCCAGTTCTGCGAAAGTTGGCCCCGCCCCGCCCGCGCGATTGTGCACGGCTACAATCAGCAAATTCCCCGCAGCAGTTCGCCCGATCGCACTTCTAATTGCTGTCTGTCTGACGTAAGCATCGCTAAACCCTTCCGCCTTCGCATCCAGCACAATTTGACTGTTTTGTACCAACACTGGCCCGCCGCCTAAAATGTACGGAAAACGGTTGAAATCCGCAGGGATTGTGTTACTTTCCAAACGCAATAAAGTGCCGATAGAAAGTTGAGGTAAAGGGGAAAAATCGGAACGCAAAGCTAAAATATAACCGTTAGCTGGAATCGGAAAAGTTGTTGTTCCCGGCGCACCTCCGGGGGATTGGCTGACAACTCTATCGCCCGCAACTGTCACAACTATTTCATTGCCAGACAGCGGAGTATAAGTTGTTCCCCAATCAGAATTGTAGCGACCGATTCCCGGTTGCACGTAGGCACTATTGAGATGAGAAACAGGCAAAAATTGATTTGCCGGAGTTATCAAAGTTTCTTGCAAAGTCAAACGATCGATCGCAAATTCGCCCAGATCGTTCCAGGCGATCGCCCCCCGGTTCAAAATCGGCCCGGAAAGCCATTTATTATCGCGCCGAATTGCGCCTAAAGCTAAGCGATTAATTCGATTGAAAAACCCTGCATTAATTGCCGCAGCCGTTCCCGAAACTTCTGCTGTTTGCAATAAAGGGGCAGTGCCTTTATCTGTCGGCGGATTGCTGAGAAGCGGTCGAAATTTCACACCGGATTGACGCGGATTAACTTCTAACCAAACTACTGGAAAACGCGCAGTTCCTAAATTCTGATACTGCTGCCGCCACTGCACACCGGGCGCCCAAACAATGTTTTTTTCTACTAACGAATCTGGTCGAATGTCGATAACTAATCGATTGGGATTTCCCAGGCTGAAAACTTGCGGCCGCCAACCTAAAGGAATCGTTACTTTGACTTTGGTTTGAGCGCCGTCAGGTTCGACTTTTAGTGATAGCAATTGTTGGTTGGTTGCAAAAGTGCGATCGACCGCATTGCGATCGACTTTGGCATCGATCGCGATCGACCATTCTTGACCGGCGATCGGTTTTGCGGGCGTTATTGGCAGCGGGAGAGCGGGTTTGGTCGGGTCGTCTGGTGTTTCGAGGTTTGGCGCTGCGGGGGTTATAGTTTGCGGGATAGCTGGCTTTGTGGGGTCGTCCGGGCTCTCTGGCGGTGTGGGTGTCGGAGACGGGCTCGGTGTACCGACAAAGTTAACTTGCCAAGGGGCGGGGCGATCGATATCTACAACAATGCGATCGCCCCATTCTGTTTCAGCTTGCCGAATTCCGGTAACAATTGCAGTTTGAGAAGTAATTTTTAGAATATTTCCATCAGCAGATATCTGCCAGCCGGCAAGTCTAGCAAAATCGGTAACATCTAAATAGCGATAGGGCCCGGTTGCCCGCGCTGCCAAGCTTTGAGCGTCGGTTAAAGATACCGAAAACCACTGCACCGGTTGTTTGGCACTGTCGGCGCTGCTAAGCAAATCCACTCCCGCACTTTGCATCAATCCAACGTCAGCAATCCAAGTTCGGAAATTCCCAGAAGTGCTGTTTGCCGGCTGCTGAGTCCAAGCTAGGGGCAGGATGCGGCCGTTTAGAGACACTTGGCGGCCTTGTCTAATTATCGAAGAGGGCGGTAGGGATTGAGTCAAAAACTTATCGTCCGACAGGGAATGAATTCCCTCTCTCATAGCTGAAGTCCTCTCAAGAGGACTATATGTCAATATTTCAGTCGGTTTCAACCGACTTTCGCTATCAGCCTGGGAATTCATTCCCTGGCGGGAGCTCGAAGCATGAATCAACCCAGCCCTCTCCCCCTGTTGTGCTCTTCCGGATTGATTCCACAGCAAAGACGGGGCGATCGCCAGTACGGGTAAAATTAAGACTGACAATATTGAACGCCAACATGACAAATTACGTTTCACAGCTTACAACTCACAATTTCATTCCTAAACGCATGGGGATCTAGAAACCGGGAATATCCCTATGTTCCTGCTTACTAAACGGTGCTAATTGCGCTAAAGCCTAGCACGAACTGCTCACGCCGGAATAGAAATCACAAACTCCGAACCCTGCCCCAAAGAGGAATTTACTACTAACGTACCTCCATGTTTTTCCACAACAATTTGGCGGGTTATCGACAATCCCAATCCGGTTCCTTGACCCACAGACTTGGTGGTGAATAAGTGGTTAAAGATGTTTTCCTTGACTTCGTTCGACATCCCCACTCCATTATCCTTAATCCGAATCACAACCTGATTTTTGGATTCGCTCAGAGCCGTGTGAACCGTGATTTTATTGGGTAGAGCTTTAATTTCCTGAAAACTGCGCCCCTTATTTGACTCCTCCAGAGCGTCAATGGCATTTGCCAGTACGTTCATAAATACCTGGTTCAACTGTCCCGGAAAGCATTTGACTAGGGGCAATTTACCATACTCTTTCACTACTTCAATGGCGGGGCGAAACTCGCTGGCTTTTAAACGGTGTTTGAGAATCAGCAGAGTGCTTTCGAGTCCGTCGTGAATATTGAAAGAAACTGGTCGATCGCTATCTGCCCTCGAAAACGTTCTCAAACTCGTACTGATATTGCGGATGCGCTCGACTCCCTCCTGCATCGAGCCAATCAATTTGGGCAAATCTTCTCGCAAATACTCCAAGTCTATATCCTCAATTTCTGCTTCAATTTCCCCTCCCGGATGGGGAAATTTTTCTTGATAGAGATCGATCAAGTTGAATAAATCCCCCACGTAATCTTGAGCCGGTTGCAAGTTGCCGGCGATAAAGCCTACGGGATTGTTAATTTCGTGGGCTACCCCTGCGACTAAATTTCCGAGGGCAGACATCTTCTCACCCTGTACCAATTGCAACTGCATCTGTTTGAGATCCTGGATAGACTGCTCTAGTTTTTGGGCATATTCCTGGGATTGTTGATACAGTCGGGCGTTCTGTAAGGAAATTGCAGCTTGCGAGCACAGGATGTTGAGGATGGCGACGCGATCGCGCGTAAACGCCCCCGTTGTGAGATTATTCTCTAGATACAGAATGCCCATTACTTTACCGTGATGGAGAATCGGAGTGCATAAAACGCTCTTGGGTTGGTGCTCAATCATGTAAGGATCGCCAGCCCAGGTGGTTTGAGTGCTGGCACGATCGAATACCAGGATTTCTTTTGTACGTTTGACGTAGTTAATTATGCTGACAGGAATTGCTTTGCTTTCTTCAACTAGAAGCGATTCCAAATGACAATCTTGGCGATTTGTACAGTGTACGGCAACTCTCCAATTTCCACCTTCATCCAAAATTAATGCTCCGGTTTGAGCTCCGGCATTTTGAACTGCTACTTGCATCAAAGTAGTTAGCAATTGCTCTAGTTCTATTTCACTAGAAAGAGCTTGAGAAGCTTTGATAACTGTCGGCAAATCTACTAACTCCGAACTGCTGCTGGTGCTACCGACAAGTGTTCTATTGGTGTTAGATAGGGATGATTCACTGCTGGATGTGTCAATTGTTTCGCTCGGATAATGGCGAGTTCGCTCTTGTTGCAGGATCGGAGCCAGTAATTGGGGATAGCGCTGTTCTAGATGGTCAATCTTTGCTTTGGCTCCCCACTTTGCATAGGCATAGTAAGCATCAATTAGATAAGGTTGGGCGAGTTTTTCTTTGCCCCATTCAAGGTAGAATTTGGCGGCGAGTTCGTGAGCTAGTGCTTCTTCGTTGATGTACTCGTTTTCTTTAGCGAGGGCGATCGCTTTGTCGTACATCTCGATCGCTTCTATTTTTTGGTTTAAAACCCGATGCAGTTCGGCCTCTACTAGATAGAATTTATGCAGATGATTCATGGGGGCATGATGCGCCCACTTTTGCATTTTTTCTTGATTAGCTTGTACTCGGTCGAGAAGTTTCTGTTGTTCCGACTGTGGAGTGTCAGAATACACCGCCAACCTCACTAAAGAATCGTAGAAATCGAAAACAGGAACAACGGGCATTCCTATTACTGCATTTAAATAGTTCTCTGCTAGAGTGATATTATCAATCGCTTCTGAGTAATTTTCAAACCAATAACAAAGTAAAAACTTGTTTAAATATATGTAGGCAAATCCCACTTGGTCATTTGTTTGCTGGTAAACTGGCAACTTGATATGCTCATCGTAGGCTTCACCCTGGAGAATGCAGGAATTTTTACTTTTTCCCAGCAGATTCAAGATAGTCTGCCAATAAATTTCTATATAATTAAGCGGTTTTTTTTGCTTAATTTTATGAATAGCATCTCTGTTTCTGGCTATCTCTCTTTCAAGGACACTCAGTTCTTTGCCACTATAGTAAGCTGAACAGGAATACTGTAATAAATTATAAGCTGCATATTCTATATCTCCTGTCTCCATTCCGCTAGAGTAAGCTGACACCAAAGGCTCTAAGGTTTCTCTGAGATGCACTTTGCAATTTCGGATAAATAAATTTACTACGAAGACTGTCTTGGCTTTGATTTCTTGAAAATTTAACTTTGACACTAGACTTAAAGCCAATTGACCAAACTGATAACCTGAATCAATATCTCCCACAACTCCACAAAGAAGAAAACCATAATTGGCGTAAGCAAAGGGAGAAACGGAAGCATTCCCATATTGGACGGATAATTGTACTTGTTTGCACACCGTAAGAGGCAACAGTGCAGGAGCAGCAAGGTATGCAGTAGCAAAGATACTTGATAAAAGTCTTATGGCTGCTAGTTTATAGGGATCGCTCATTTCGGGTAGCTCAATTAAATCCTCAATTCGCTTCTCGTTAAGAATTGCCGCAGTTTCGCCTAATGCCTGCCCAATATCAGACGGATTTGGCTCCGAGGGAAACTCTACCCCCAACAGTTTTAAAACTTGTAGTCCTGTATTCAGCGCTTCCTGTAACTTATTTTGCGCCATACAAGCTTGCATCTGTACTTCATATACCTTCACTTTGTCTAGTAGCGTTTTGGCGCCGTTTTCCACGACTGATGCCAATTCTTCCATCCGCTCAAAGTCACCGCTGAGATATGCAGCTTCTGCCGCTTCGGTATGCAGCCCTAATGTTAGTTCGTATTGATTCTCCCAACTATTGGCTGTCAGTAATTTTCTGCCAATATTGAAATATTCAACCGCAGCAGCATAAGCGGTAGCAGCTTTGGCTTTCTTTCCCGCAACCAGATTCAATCGTGCTAATTGCTCCCGTTCTTCCTCCGGGGTAATTAGCTCAACTCCCACATTTAAGTGATTGACAATATCAAAAATTCTTTCTTCTCGCTCGGCTTCGGGCGTATTTTTTAACAGCAGTTGACCGATTTTTAAGTGAGTAGAACGCTTTTGGTTGTCAGGAATGAGGGAATAGGCAGCTTGTTGAACGCGATCGTGTAAGAATCTGTATTTGGGTAATTGGTCATGGGTAATGGGTAATGGGATAGATTTGTCCTGATTACCGTTTTCCCCATTTTCATTTCCGTCTGCTTGGTAAAACTTATAAACCTCGCTAATGGGTAGTATTAGTCCTTCTTGGAGAGCTTTCCACAAATTAAGGGCGGTTTCTTCGGGTGATTTTTCATCAACAATCGCCAAGGTTGCTAAGTCAAATTGATTGCCGATACAGGCGGCTAACCTCAAAACTTCTTGAGTTTGGATGGGCAACTTCCGCAACTGGATTGCCACGAATTCTACTACATCATTTGTCAGCGCTAATGTTCGTACTCTGGCAATATCGCACTGCCAGTGACGGATATCAAAATTAAAGTTAATTAGTCCATCTTCATGCAATGATTTGATAAATTGAGTGCTGAAAAATGGATTGCCTTTAGTTTTCTGATAAACCAGTTCGGTTAAAGGTCGTGCTAGCGCTTTTGAACAACCAAGAGTATCGGCAATTAAACCATTCACATCCGACTGCTGGAGCGGCGCTAGATTAATGGTATTCACCGTTGCTGCGGCTTTTTCAATGTCCGCCAAGGTCAGCATTAACGGGTGCGCTGGAAAAACTTCGTTATCTCGATAAGCTCCAATTAAGAAAAGATAGCGACTCCCCAAGTTGCTCATTAAAAGCTGTATCAACTTTAACGAGGCTGAGTCTGCCCATTGCAAATCATCCAAGAAAATAACGAGGGGATGTTCCTGGGTGGTAAAAATTTGGATAAATTTTTCAAATAACAAATTAAAGCGATTCTGGGCGGCACTGCCGGAGAGTTCTGGTACGGGAGGTTGTTCTCCAATCAAAAATTTTAATTCGGGTACAACTTCCACAATTGCTCCCGCATTTTCGCCCAAAGCGGCTAAGATTTCTGACTTCCACTGCTCGATTTTTGCGTCTGGTTCCGATAGCAAGTGCCCAATTAAATCTCGAAAAGCTTGGACAAAAGCTGAGAAGGGAAGGTTTCGTTGGAATTGGTCGAATTTGCCTTTAATAAAGTAGCCGCGCTGTCTCACAATTGGTTTGTGAACTTCGTTGACGACAGCGGTTTTACCAATACCAGAAAAACCCGAAACGAGCATCATTTCAGTGCTACCTGCACTCACCCGGTCAAAGGCTTCCAGCAGGGAGAATACTTCGCTTTCTCTACCGTACAATTTTTCGGGGATAATGAAGCGATCGCACAAATCTCGCTGCCCTAAATCAAAGTTAACGATTTTTCCTGTCTGTTTCAACTGGAATAAGCAAGTTTCTAAGTCGTACTTGAGTCCCAGGGCGCTTTGATAGCGGTCTTCAGCATTCTTCGCCATCAGTTTGCTGATAATAAGAGACAGCACCAATGGAACGCTACTGTTAACTTTTGAGGCGGAGGGCGGTTGTTTGGCGAGGTGGCAGTGTACCAAATCCATTGGATCGTCTGTTTGGAATGGTAATTTTCCTGTTAGTAATTCGTAGAATGTTACTCCTAGCGAGTAGAAATCTGTGCGGTAATCAATGCCTCGGTTCATCCGCCCAGTTTGTTCGGGAGATATGTAGGATAATGTGCCTTCGAGGACGTTGGGATTTTGAATTTCTTGAGTTTCGCGCGGCAGCAGGGAAGCGATACTCAAATCAATCAGCTTGACTTCTTTGCTGGTGGGGTTAATTAGAATGTTGGCGGGCTTGAGGTCTTTATGGATGACTCGGTGGCGATGAAGTCCGTCCAGGGCGCTGGCAATTTGAATCGCTATGGGAAAAAACTCGTTAACTGGCAAGCCTTCTAGAGGTTCCTCGCTCGCGGATGCAATACTTGAGAGGTAGCTACTTAAGGAAATTCCGCCAAAGTCTTCCATCACCAGGGCATAGCGATTATGATAGCTCTCCAGGCTGTATGCCTTGACAATGCCGGGGATATTTAAGTTTTTAGCAATCACGTACTGGTTGCGGAAGTGAACCAGTTCGTTGAAGCTGGGAAAGTCTTTTCGCAGTAGTTTGATCGCGACGGGTTGCCCATTTGAACACCGAATGCCGCGATAAACTAAAGTTCGATTGCCTGCGTATATTTGCTCGTTAATGTGATATCCTAGGAAAAGTTTTGTGATGTTAATCATATCTACGTATTCCTACTGCTTCTGTCAAGTCTGAAGCTTCTGAGAGTTACTATCTACTATTTTCGCTCGCTCTGCTGTGGTATTCAGTCAAGTACATTTTTCTTAACATATTGGGAGGGCGAATTATAAAAGAGCTATTTTTTAAATAAAATTTAAATTTTTTATCTAAGCTCTGTTTATATGGGAGTTGAAAACAAGTATAAAATGACTTATATAACGCTGATTGAACGACAGCTATTCAGAGAATAGGAACTTAAGAACCTAATTAACAGGCGTCGCCTAATTATGGGATGATTTTTGATACTCTCGGCCCTAAATGGATTGAGATTGTTGATTCAAAAAGTCGGCGCTGGCTCTACCAGATACTCGACAATATGTCAGAAATCCTTGAAAGAGCCTTGATTGATGAGTTACAAACGTTTGTGGGTCAAAAAACACAAATTAGGGTTGCGGACAACTGTCAACCTTTTTCGGCAAGCCATCTTAGGCTGGGTTCTGGACGATCGCTGACAAGACTGGCACGCAAACTCTGACTGTAATGGGTGAAATTCGATCGATTTTTTGATAAACTTAATGTTCGCGGCTTGAGAGTTGACTGCACAATAAGACAGGTTTTACCAGTTGTGAACCGCGCTGCTACATTGCACCTACCGACTGAGCGGGCAGGTGGCTTTTGTGTCTGCGGGCGCTGACGAAAGCAACTCAACAGCGCAGCAAGCAAAATAACGCTAAAGTTACTATCTACCTGAGTCCGCAAGGCTATCCTTCCGAACTCAGGAAAAACCCACACAAAAAACTAGATCGCCTGCAATGTATCTAGTTGCAGGGGGGGCGATTTCCCCAAGGATCACTGCTTTTTAACAGCAGGGTATTCTAGGAGACATCTCCGAAGCGATGCGAGCGAGATAATTTAAAATCTGCAAACAGGGTTTTAGTGCTAAGTACAGGCAGCATCGACGTAAATTTTTATCCAATCAGCTTCCAATATGCTGTTTTAAAGTTTACTGGGCTCCCACCGCTCGGCAGCCTTCTCTCTCCGAGCTATAAAAACGCATCCACCACACAATCACGGAAATAACATTCAATCAACATGGGTAACACGATCGATCCAAATAGAAACGTGCATCAGACTCAGCGAGGAACTCCCTATGCCGGCCAAAGCTGGTTAGTGGAAGAAAGAGATGCCTGCGGTGTGGGCTTTATTGCCAACCAAAGCGGCGAAGCTACCCACTCGATTATTCAAAAAGCGCTGCCAGCTTTAACTTGTCTGGAACACCGCGGCGGTTGCAGCGCCGACTCTGATTCCGGGGACGGTGCGGGTTTGATGACCGCGATTCCTTGGGAATTGCTGGATGCTTGGTTTGCCGAACAGGGAATTGTGCCTCCCGCACGGGAAAACTGCGGCGTGGGAATGCTGTTTCTGTCTCAAGATAAATTTCAAGCGACTGTAGCGCGGCAGGTGGTTGAGCAAGTTCTGGCCGATCGCGGGCTGACACTTTTGGGATGGCGCAAAGTTCCCATTGTACCATCGGTTTTGGGCGAGCAAGCGCGAGAACATCAACCTCAAATCGAACAAATAATTGTCAGTTCACCGCACTTAGCCGGAGACGAACTCGACAGACAGCTATTTCTGGCGCGCCGCACCATCGGACACGCCCTGTCAAATCGCCCCAACTTCACCCGCCAAGACTTTTATACTTGCTCTTTCTCCTGCCGCACGATCGTCTATAAAGGCATGGTGCGATCGGCCGTATTGGGAGAATTTTACCCTGACCTGAAAAATCCCGCTTATAAAAGCTCCTTTGCCGTCTATCACCGGCGCTTCAGCACCAACACGATGCCCCGCTGGCACTTAGCCCAGCCGATGCGCTTGCTGGGACACAACGGCGAAATCAACACGCTGTTGGGCAATATTACCTGGATGAAAGCGCGGCAAGCCAATTTATCTCACCCGAATTGGAGTCAAGCCGACATCGACACGTTCAACCCAATTGTCAAATCCGAAAGCAGCGATTCGGCAAACTTGGACAACGTGATGGAATTGTTGGTGCACTCCGGCCGCACTCCCCTAGAATCCCTGACAATTCTGGTGCCCGAAGCCTACAAAAATCAGCCGGATTTGGCCCCCTATCCAGAAATTGTCGATTTTTACGAGTATTACAGCGGCATTCAAGAACCTTGGGACGGCCCGGCACTGCTGGTGTTCAGCGACGGCAAACAAGTAGGTGCTACGCTCGATCGCAACGGTTTGCGCCCGGCCCGCTACTGCATTACTAAAGACGGTTTGGTAATTGTGGCCTCCGAAGCCGGAGTTGTCGATATTCCCGAAGCAGATATTGTCGAAAAAGGCCGTTTGGGGCCAGGACAAATGATTGCAGTTGACCTGCAAACCAACGAAATTCTCAAAAATTGGCAACTCAAGCAGCGAATTGCTAAGCGGCACCCCTACGGCGAATGGCTGAAACAAAACCGCGAAATCTTGCAGCCGCAGCCTTTTGCCGAAACCGCAACCCTCGACTCGCAAACGCTGTTGGCAACCCAAACTGCTTTCGGCTACACAGCAGAAGATTTGGACATGGTAATCGTCGAGATGGCGAGTTCTGGGAAAGAACCGACTTTCTGCATGGGCGACGACGTTCCCTTGGCTGTGCTGTCAGAAAAGCCTCAGTTGCTGTACAACTATTTCAAACAGCGGTTCGCTCAAGTGACAAATCCGCCGATCGACCCCCTGCGCGAGGGGATGGTGATGTCGCTGACGATGAGTGTGGGTCTGCGGGGCAATATACTGCAAGCAGTGCCGGAAAATGCCAAGCGGCTGAAAATTGATTCCCCCGTACTCAACGACGCTGAACTGTCTTTCTTGAAAGGGCAAAAGTCTTTCCCCGCAACCGAATTGTCAACGCTTTACAAAATTGCTGCCGGGCCAGGAGGTTTGAAAAGCGCAGTCGAGCAACTTTGTCAAGAGGCGGCTGCTGCGGTGCGCGAGGGTTCGAGAATTCTGATTTTGAGCGATCGAGTTTTGAAGGAAGAAGGAAGAAGGAAGAAGGAAGAAGGAATAGGGGAGAAGGAAGAAGGAGATGTATCTTCTGCTGTGGGATTGAGCGCTGAATATACTTATATTCCGCCCTTCCTGGCAGTTGGCGCGGTTCACCACCACTTAATTAGCGTCGGCCTGCGGATGCAAACTTCGCTGGTTGTGGATACCGCCCAATGTTGGAGCACTCACCACTTCGCTTGTTTGATGGGTTACGGCGCGGTGGCTATTTGCCCTTACTTGGCATTGGAAAGCGTGCGCGCCTGGTGGTATGACCCCAAGACTCAAAACTTGATGCAGCACGGGAAAGTTCCCAATATTACCGTGACCGAGGCTCAAGCGAGATACCGCACAGCGGTGGAAAATGGGCTGCTGAAGATTTTGTCGAAAATGGGGATTTCGCTGTTGTCTAGCTATCAAGGAGGGCAAATCTTTGAGGCGATCGGCATTGGCGGCGATTTGCTAGATTTGGGTTTCAAAGGCACTGTTTCCCGCATCGGCGGTTTGAGTGTGGCGGAACTGGCTAACGAGGTCATGTCTTTCCACAGTCAGGCTTTCCCAGAATTGCACCTCAAAAAGCTGGAAAATTACGGCTTCGTGCAGTACCGGCGGGGCGGTGAATATCACATGAACAGCCCGGAAATGGCCAAGGCTTTGCACAAGGCTGTGACTGCTTTTAACGAGGGAAGAAGGAAGAAGGAAGAAGGAAGTTCGGCAACGGATTCTGTAACGGATGTAACGGATGTAACGGATGTCAGTCCGATGTCCGTCGGAAGAAGGAAGAAGGAAGAAGGAAGAAGGGAAGAGGCAGAAGGAAGCAACGGTAACGGTAATTCAGTCCTTGGCGCGATCGGGGACGATCGCGCTGAGGCAAAAACGGCTTACGACCATTACGAGGTTTACAAGAAACAGCTCGAAAATCGCCCGGTAACTGCTTTGCGGGATTTGCTGGATTTTGTGAGCGATCGGCCTTCCATTGCGATCGAAGACGTAGAATCTGTAGCAGATATTGTCAAGCGGTTCGCCACCGGCGGTATGTCCCTCGGCGCTTTGTCCCCGGAAGCCCACGAAACGCTAGCGATTGCCATGAACCGCATCGGCGGCAAATCGAACTCCGGCGAAGGCGGCGAAGACCCGGTGCGCTACAAAGTGCTAAACGATGTGAGCGCGGCCGGTTTCTCACAAACGCTACCTCACTTGAAAGGTTTGCAGAACGGCGATACAGCTTCTTCATCCATCAAACAGGTAGCTTCGGGACGCTTTGGCGTGACTCCCGAGTACCTGATGAACGCCCGACAAATCGAAATTAAAATCGCACAAGGTGCGAAACCGGGTGAAGGCGGTCAATTGCCGGGGCCGAAAGTGAGCGAGTACATTGCTTATTTGCGCCGGTCGAAACCGGGTGTGACGCTGATTTCGCCTCCTCCTCACCACGACATTTATTCGATCGAGGATTTGGCGCAGTTGATTTTTGACTTGCACCAAATCAATCCGCAAGCAGGAGTTTCGGTGAAGTTGGTGTCGGAAGTCGGCATCGGGACTGTAGCCGCCGGTGTCGCCAAGGCAAATGCTGATGTGATTCAAATTTCCGGTCACGACGGCGGCACCGGTGCGTCTCCACTGAGTTCGATCAAGCACGCAGGTTCTCCGTGGGAACTCGGATTGACAGAAGTTCACCGGGTGCTGATGGAAAATAAATTGCGCGATCGGGTTGTGCTGCGGGTTGACGGTGGCTTTAAAACGGGCTGGGACGTGGTTGTAGGCGCTTTGATGGGCGGCGAAGAGTACGGTTTCGGCACGGTGGCAATGATTGCAGAAGGCTGCATTATGGCTCGCGTTTGCCACATGAATACTTGTCCGGTGGGGGTGACAACTCAACAAGAACACTTGCGGAAACGGTTCCCCGGTACGCCGGAACACGTTGTTAATTTCTTCTATTTCGTAGCACAAGAAGTGCGGAGTTTGCTGGCGAAATTGGGTTATAAGTCGATCGCAGATATCATCGGCCGCGCGGATTTGCTGACAATGCGCGATGGGGTGAAACTAACTAAAACCCAAGCGATTAATTTGGATTGTTTGACCAAATTACCGGATACTAAGAGCGATCGATCTTTCTTGATCCACGGCGACGTACACACCAACGGGCCTGTGTTAGACGATGATTTGCTCGCAGATGCGGAGATTCAAAGTGCGATCGCCAATCACGGCACTGTTAGCAAGAGTGTAAAATTGGTGAATACCGATCGCACTGTGGGCGCGCGTTTGGCAGGTGCGATCGCGCAGCAACACGGCAACACGGGCTTTAGCGGTCAAATCACCCTCAACTGCACCGGTAGCGCGGGCCAAAGCTTCGGCGCGTTCAATTTGCCGGGGATGACGCTGGTACTGTCAGGCCAAGCCAACGACTACGTTGGTAAAGGAATGCACGGGGGCGAAATCGCGATCGCACCGCCGGCTGGTGCGACTTATGATGCTTCGGAAAATGCGATCGTCGGCAACACCTGTTTGTACGGTGCGACGGGGGGAACTCTGTTGGCTGCGGGTAAAGCTGGCGAACGGTTTGCGGTGCGAAACTCGATGGCGAAAGCAGTCATTGAAGGTGCGGGCGATCACTGCTGCGAGTACATGACTGGCGGCGTTATTGTCGTGTTAGGAAAAGTCGGCCGGAATGTCGGCGCTGGAATGACTGGCGGCTTGGCTTATTTCCTCGATGAAGATGGCAGTTTCCCTGCTCATGTCAACGGGGAGATTGTGAAGATGCAGCGCGTTTGTACGGCGGCTGGGGAGGCGCAATTGAAAGAGTTAATCGAGGCTCAGCGCGATCAAACTGGCAGCAAGAAAGCTGAGAAGATTTTAGCAAATTGGTCGGAATATTTGCCGAAGTTCTGGCAAGTTGTGCCGCCGAGTGAAGCGAATTCGCCGGAGGCTTCGGAACAAAAGATTGCTGTCGAAGTTTAATTTTCCAGTTGATTAAATAGATGAGGGGCGACGCGAGTTGCCCCTTTTTTGCATCTACCCGACTTACACGGATAGTTCACAAAACAAAGACGATCGGACTCTAGCTGGAGCGGTTGGCATGTGCGATCGCCCGACAGCGAGCTTGACAATCAGCAAGCAGATCGAGTAATCCTCAAATGACATAACACAGGGCAGAGGAACGATGACGGCACAATGGGCACTAGCAGAACTAAAATTCGCTTGTTTGGGCGATCGGCGTCGCGTGAAACGACTGGCGAGAATTGTGTCGGACTTATACCATTTTTCTAAAGATGTGCTAGAGATAAAGAATGTAAGATCCAAGACCATCCTGTGAGAAAACCAAT
>NZ_JAUBSX010000086.1:0-31031 GCF_036704885.1 Microcoleus sp. F4-D5
TTTTCCTAGCGGCTTCACTATTTTTATTCATTTTACCTCATTTTTAAATAGTCTCATACTTATTTGAAATGACTATAAGCCGTAAAAGACTGGTTTTAAGTAGCCAAAGAAGTAGATTATTTAGGCAGAGAATACAATTATTATAACGAGTAGAAGCTGGACATCATCGAGTGGAAAAAAGACAAGTCTGGACTGTTGATGTATCTGAGTTACCACAAGTGCATAATCAAGCATTATGGAGTGGATTAAAAACAGTTGTCATGATAGTTAGTGAAAGACATCTGTGGAATAAAACCACGACTGAATCTCGTTTTTACGCTTAGTAGTTTAAGCAGTAATGCTGAGATAATTGCCGATTCGATCCGCAGTCATTGGGGAATTGAAAATAGCTTACATTGGACGCTTGATGTTACATCTTGTGAAGATAAAAGCCGGATTCGGAAACAGAACTCTCCCGAGAATTTTGCACTTCTACGGCGCTTAGCTATAAATTTACTGAAACAAGAAAAAACTTCCGGCACAAAGTCTAAAAATGAAACGATATCGAGCAGCAATGGACAATAATTATTTAGTTCAAATTTTAAACTCTGCCAGTTAACACTCGAAATCTAATACTAATATCTTTAAAAAATTATCCGGCTTTAAGAGGTTAAGAAAATCTTGAAATTCTGGTTTTATCTGCTCAATTGGGGTTAAGATTAATGATTTTAAGAATGTTTTTTGAGTTATTTAAAAATGCACAAATTTACGTTTTTGTCAAATTAATTTAGATGCGTTTACCCTGCGACCCAAGGATGCAAAGCATTTTCGACCGACGCAGGATGTCGGAGTCAATGAAGCGGCTGGTTGGGTAAAATCCCAGAGGCGATCGACTTACCAATAAAAACCGCCAGATTCATTTAAACTGATTAAAAATTAGGCTGCGAAAATCAGATGGTCTACAAGAATAACCGCAAAAAGTTACCCTTATTAGCAGCGTTCTTAATCTCGCAATTTATTTCTTGGTTCCTGAGTACGATCGCACTATTTCTCAGTCTCTGGGTCATCGTACCAGCACCTGCGATGTTCCTGTACCCTTTGGCGGTGGGAGCACCAGAAATCAGCCCTTGGTTGGTCGGTATAAATACGATCGCCCTTCTGCTGAACCTGCTGGGACGGCATCAAGGCAAGGTCTACATTATTTTGTCAATTTGTAACCTGTTCGCCCTAATTCTGAGCCTGCTACCCCTGATGCAGTTCCCAGCAGCCAATGCAGCCATAGCTACCCAAATGCAAGCAGTTTTAGGGGAAAACTATTTAGCAGCCGTTCCTCAAGCCGATCGCGCGCAGCTACGCCGTCAACCGTTTATTCTCGCAGATGCGTTCCGAGGAATTCCAATTAGAGACGTTAGGATCGATCGGGCTATTGGATTTGCCAACCCTGACGGAGTTTCACTGCAACTAAACCTTTACCGGCCGATGCAAATTGGCAAATATCCGGCGATAATCACGCTTTACGGGGGAGCTTGGCAAAGAGGCAATCCCGATTACAATGAGGAATTCAGCCGCTATATGGCCGCTCAAGGCTATTGTGTGGTTGCAATTGATTACCGCCACGCTCCCAAGTATCGATTTCCTGCTCAGCTTGAGGACGTACAAGCCGCTCTTTCCTATATCAAAACTCATGCTGCTGATTGGGAAATCGATCTCGATCGAATTGCTTTGATGGGAAGGTCTGCAGGTGCTCATTTAGCAATGCTAACTGCTTATGATTCTAGTGTGCTTCCAGTTCGAGCAGTTGTAAATTATTACGGGCCAAATGACCTGATCCGGGGATACAATGACCCACCTTTTCCTGATGCCATAAATGTTCGAGCCGTCTTGCGCGCCTTTCTGGGAGGAACGCCAGACGAACTCAACGAGCTTTACCGTCGGGCTTCTCCCATCAATTATATTAAACCCAATCTTCCGCCTTCTCTACTGGTTTATGCAGGCCGCGACCATATCGTTCAGGCTAAGTTTGGTCGATCGCTCTACGAACGATTGCGAGCCGCGGGCGATTCCCTACGGGATAGCTTCGCTTCACGGGCTATTTTGCTCGAAATTCCTTGGGCTGAACACGCCTTTGATGCAGTTTTTAACGGTCCGAGCAATCAATTAGCTTTGTACTACACAGAACGCTTTTTGGCTCATGCTCTGAAGTCTTCGGATTACCAACGAGTTAACTAAAAATTATCAACTTACTCATTAATTATCGCACCAACTTTGTAATGATGCGGGGATGACTTTTGTTGACTATTTAAATGTGATTTAATTTTACCTAATCCCAGTGCAGGTAAAAGCAGCCCAGTAAAAAGGGTGAGAGAAAGGCTTTACTTTCTGACAAGATTCCTCTAAATTTTTCCGACTATTATAAATTTGGTTGCCAATTCGAGCATACTTTTGGTATTCTTCATCCCATTGCTGATAGTCTGAGGAACCCCAGGAGCAAGCCTTTCGTTCTGCCTCGGCTATTTTGCGGAGCACGCCGGTTTCTCTACCTTTCTCTTTCAAAAGTTCTGTAAGCTGTGGTTTGTAACTAGCCTCTAAGGTATTGCCCGCAAGCTCTCGCAACTTAACTTGAGCTTGTCTAATAGCTTCTGGGCGATTCTTTCCCTGCTGCCACTCTTGATAGTAAAAAATCGAGAAAAGCGCCGTAGCTAAATCATCGACAGCCCAAAGCGTACTGATAACACTTCTGGCTCCAGCCGACAAAAAAGCAGTTGAAAAAGTAAGGATATCGCCAGTAATTTCACTCAATCCCAATCCTGTTTCGCAGCAGGAAAGAAATACATCCGACAACTGAGGGAGACGCCATGCAGGAGTCATTAGCTGACCTAAAGTAATGCAGCCATCTCCTAAAATTAATGTCGATTCTAAGGGATTGTCAAAGCGAGACTGGGCGTGGTGGCTAGAATGGAGGATTTGGACGGTTTGCGCCAGTTCTCGATAGTTACTAACTGTAGCTTGACGGCAACCTTTTAAGCGTTGATTGTCTGGGATATTATAAAGGACTGCTAGTTGCTCTCCTTCAAAGCTGGCGCAAGGCAAGTCGTCCGTCGCATCTTCAATAGTGCCACAGTTTAGGTTATTGCCTAATGAAGGACGCTGCTGGCAGAATTCTAGGACTTGACAACTAGGTGCGTAACGAATGAGAAATTTTTCTCCTAAATATCGGTTGTCTCCAATAGGCAGTGCAGCGAACGGGATGTGATGAAGGGCAAAATGAGGAACTATAATCAGTTCCGAAATTCCTTCTAAATGCCACAAAATCAGGTCATTCAAATTTAACAGTTTTGCGATTTCAGCTAGCATCTCAACTAACTCTTCTTTCCAAGAATTTTTCTCCTCAACATATTGTCCTAACCAATTTTGGAAAATCCATTCGTGCAAAGCCTCAAATCCTAAACCAGCACAGCTTTGCACGGTAATCTCGTTTTGTCGCACGACGAAGATAAAGGTGTCGCTAACAGTGGTGTAAAAGCTAATAATGGCAGTGGTGGGTTTGTCGATCAGCTTTTGGATGGATGGGAATTCGAGAGGATTGACTCGAATTTGACCGGCAAGCACTGGATCTAGGCGGCGAAGTTGTTCCCAAATTAGGAGTTTTTCAGCTTCCAGATCAGCTATTGTTTGATTGTAAGCTGCTAGTGATGCGCGACTGTTATCAAGTTTGCTATTGTCAATGTCACTGCTAGGTTGATTGCGTCCTCGTTCTTTGTCAATTTGCTGCTGTATCCGTTCAAAATCCTGCAAATGCTGTTGAATTTCAGCAGGAATTTCTGCACTTGAATAGAGGTCATTGCTTGCCATTAAGTCTACGAGGCGTTTAGAGCGCGATCGCTCTACATATTCAAGGGCTTTATCTAACTGCTTGTTATTGATACAAGCTTGCACGATGTTTGCATAAATGTCGATCGCCTCTTCCAAAATTTCTTGGCGGCGAAATTCGGAACTTGCCCAAGTACGGCTGGTTTCAATAGCTTCAATCGCATTAGCGTATCCCTCAATCGCTAACTGCCAATCTCCAACTACAAATGCTCTGTTTCCTAGCATTTGACCAGTTTGATAGCACTCAACTGGGAAAGCAGTTGGCGTGAAGACTTCCATTGCTTTTTGATAACAGGCGATCGCCTTTTCGTTTAACCCCAGCATAAAATAGGGATTGCCCAGATTCATTTGAGCCATAGCCCACTCTCTAGGAAACTCATCTGGGTTAAAGATTTGTAAGGCAGCTTGATGGGCGGCAATAGCCATTTCTAAATTCTCATTCCGATCGCCCTCAAGTCGATGCACGTAAGCGTTGCCCAGATTCGTCTGCACTCCTGCCCAACCTGATGGAAAAGCGTCTTGAGTGTAAACTTGTAATGCTGCTTTGTTAGCTGCGATCGCCTTCTCAACATTTTCTACCGGATCGCCATGAAGTCGGTGGCGGTAAGCAGAGGCAAGATTCATGTGAGTTTGCGCCCAAAGTTCCGGGGATTCTTCGCGGGTGCGGAATAACAGGGCATTTTCATAACAAGCGATCGCTTGTTCCAAGTTTTCCGCCTTGTCGCCACAAATGCGATCGCGGTAAATAATACCCAGATTGTTTTGGAGTTGAGCCCATGCCGCCGGATTTGCTTCGCGGGTGTCAACTTCCATTGCTGCAAAACAAGCGGTTATTGCCAATTCTGCATTCTCTAATCGATCTCCGCGAATTCGGTTGCCATAAGCAAGAGCTAATATATTTTGAATTGCGGCCCAGTTTTCTGGCCAGGCTTCGCGGGTAAATACTTGTAGGGCATTTTGGCAGCAGGCGATCGATCGTTCTAGGTTTTCGGCCCAATCTCCTTTAAAACGGTGATGATAAGCACTGCCAAAAAACATCTGACAATTTGCCCATATTTCTGGAGCAAATTCGCGGGTTAAGACAGTAGCAGCAATTTCATAACCTGCGATCTCTATCTCTAAATTATTAGCTTGATTTCCTTTTTTAAATTCACGAATGCAGAGGCTTAAACCTATAATGCCAGCAGCGATTGCTTTTTTTTCTTCTGGTGGCACTTCAGATAACGTAGCAGACGATTTATCTCGCAACACCTTAACAAAGTATTCATCGAGTTGAGCTTGATTAGCTTCAAGCACGACGTTAACTTCTGGCAGTCCCGTGAAAAAATGCTTGTCAAATCGAGCTGCATTTGTTTCCACCAATCTGTCAGCGGTGTCGATTCTATTTGAGTTTGTTTCCGCCAATCCATCTACAGTTTGGAAATTTCTGCGACCTTCGTCAATAGCTTTGAATAATTGAAACAATAAATGCTCGCGAGTTTCCTGTTGGATGGCCTCCCACTGTTCGGGAAATTTTTCTTGGGTAAAAACAGTTGCAGCAACTTCGTAGCCTGCCTTAGCAATCTTCCAGTTGTTTTCTTCATCGCCTTTATCAAAATGTTGAATCAGCCTGCTAAAACTGAGAATTGCCGCTGCTATATTGATTTCTTCGGCTGGACCCAACTCAGATAAAAATAATTTTATAATGTTGAATTTTTGCAGTAAACTATCGTTTAGTTGCTCTAGGTTATCTTCCAGAAGTTGATAGAATGCTTGCGGATTAGTCTCGCTTTCGATAGCTGTTTGCAAAGCTCTATCTAGAAACTGCCCCAATGAAGTTATTTGCTGGATTTCAACATCTTGCAGTAAGTCTAAAATAACAGGATAGCCGGAGCGATCGGCATATTCTCTGGCTTTTTCGCGCTCTCCACAGGCGAGGCAAAGCATTACTATTTGTAGGTAAGCAGAAATCTTTTCAGGAATTTCTTGATGTAAAGATTCAGAATTCCCCCAGCGGGCGATCGCCTCTACAGCTTCAATAACCCTCGCAAAACATTGAAAAGCTTCTGGCTTGTTGCCAGCAGCCAATGTTAGCTTGCCCAACTCAAGCCCGGTATTGATGCACTCTCTAGGAAACGAATCAGGGGTAAAGATTGTTAATGCCGCTTCAAAACAGGTTAAAGCGTTAGCAATTTGTCCCAATTTGCGGTAAGCCTTGCCCAAATCTGACTGGGTATTAGCCCATCTTTCGGGATAGGTTTCGGGAGTATAAATTTGTAAAGCTGATTTGTAGGCTGCGATCGCCCGTTCGAGATTCTGCGTTTTGTCCCCTAAAATCCTTTGGCTATAAGCAGTGCCGAGGTGCCATTGACTGCTAGCCCAATCGGCATCAGTGCGAACTTTTAAGGCGACTTGATAACAGGCGATCGCTTTCTCGAAATTTTGCGATCGATCTCCTTCAACTCGGCGAGTGTAAACAACTGCCAGGTTATTTTGCAGTCTTCCCCAAAGTTCAGGATCTCGATCGCGGCTAACAACTTGCAAGGCTTCTTCATAACAAGCGATCGCCTTTTCTAAATTCTCAGATTCATCTCCGACGATTCGGTCACTGTAAACAAGACCGAGGTTATTTTGCACCATCGCCCACTCTTGGGGAGAAGTATCGCGAGTGAAAATTTGCAAAGCATTGGTGCAAGCGGTTAGGGCTTTTTCAAGGTTTTCGGAGCGATCGCCCAACCTTCGATGGCGGTATACTGGAGCTAAATCGTTTTGGATTTTTACCCACATTTCGGGTAAAATTTCACGAGTTAAAATTTTGGCAGATCCTTCAAAACCTGCGATCGCAATTTCTAGATTAATTATTCTGTTGCCCAGTGGGAATAGCCAGAGTATCTCACTGAAATACACAATACCTAATGCGATCGCTTTTCTGAGTTTTGCCTCAGACTTCAGGAGCGTGTAATCTATCCATAGACTGAATTGCAGCCAAAAATATTCATTCAGTTCGTCTGAGTTAGTTGCTAAAAGCTGGTAAACAGTTTGTTGGTCACTTGGGTTTAGCAGAATTGTCCGCAATACTTCCCACAAGAAAGCTGGAGCTTTAACAAAAGAGCCTGTTACTGGCGACCCATCTGTTTCTCTGTAAGAACTGTATAAAAAATCAGCCAAATCAATTAAAAATTCAGCACTATAAAACTCCCTCTGTCCTACCAGAATTGTAGCTACCATTTCCATCATTTCGACCAAACCAACATCAACCAAATCCGGGTGCTTCCTTAAAATCTTCAGTTCCTTACCGCGAGGACATTTGAGAAGCGCTTGAATCAGCTTGAAATAAGCTTTCTGGCGTTTTGTCGCTGGGGGAGTTTTCACCGCTGGGCCGAATCCTTTAGCCATATTCTTTACAGGTTACGAAGGGGAGACTACATATACACATCAGCCATCCGCTCCAAAATTACGCAGCATCCCTCCATATTTCTGCTAACTTCTCCAACAGCGCTTCGGCTAAATCTTCTAAATCAGTGTCGGCGCTATCCGAACTTTCACGAGTAAATTCCCCTCCGGCGGCACTCCCAGCTAACATTTCTCCCCCTGCGTACCGCCACTCGTACTCGTCGCAAGTTCGATAAATACGCTCTAATTGGGCAACAATATTGCTCAGGGATTGAGTTTCTATCTGAGCTCGTACCTGTACCGCCACCGGATCGTCTGTTTCTAAGAAGGCGATCGCTTCTTCTAAACGAGTAATCTGTTCAATTAAAGCGTCGATAGGCATCAGTTCTGCTACTGCTATTTGTTGCGGTGGATTTGAGCTATCTAAGCTGGGAACAAATCCCAATAGTTGCACGGAGTCAAGGCGATCGCTAAACTGTACTCCCACATATCCAATCCGATTTTCTATTACTTCTTCGGGTAATAGAATGGTTGTTTCACCAGGTAAAACTGGGCGGCATTCTAGGGAGCCGATACCTGGGATTACCAAGTCAGCGACATTAGCTAGTGTCGTTTTTACTGGATTGAAGCTATCAGAACCTTCCAAATCGGTTTCAATTTGGAGCCATTTTAAATAGCTGTGAACCGCGTAAACTGCCAGTGCATTCAAGTAAACTCGTTTTCCTTTTTGGACTGTACTTTGAGAGGCTGCCAAATGTCGTGCAAATTCGTGAGCTTTTAACTCTAGCGGTACTGTTAATAGAGGTATTTCTGCGATGTTCATGGTTGTGATTCCTGTTTATATCCGAGACTGCGGGCTATTTCTTGCAATAACCGTTCGCATTTTCGCCCCCAGTGAGAATTAAGAGTCGTGTAATTGACGTTTAACTCGTTTGCTAAGGCTTGAAATCTGTCAGGAGGGTCTTTTAACAACCTTCTCATGCTGAGGAATTGACAATTGCATTTCGGGTGAGACCGAGGGTAGCTATTTCTTAGTTTCTGTTCTGGATCTTGCTCGATATATCGTTCTAGTTCAACTCCTATTCGCTGAGTAGTTTCTTTCTGAGCGCTTTCAATCATGCCATCCAGCCCACCGAGCGTAAGGTCTGGTAATAGATCGAGCCGAGTTGTTTCCCCTACATCCGTCGCGATCGGAGCATCTAAACTAATTGGAGCATCTTGGTCAGGAGAATACAAATCTTTAATTCGCCAACCCAAGTAGCCGTTGATCCAGTTAACCAAACTTTTTGAAACAGAAGATTGGCGCGGCTCAAATTTAGCAATCTCGCGACTAACCCATTCTAAAGTAAGGTTGAGGGCAGCAGGATAATTTAGATGAGATGACTTTTTGAGTCCTGGTAGTTGCTGAATTTGCAATAACAGCTTGTTCATGGCTGTTCGCCCTTTTCTACTCTTAGCTGGATTTTGACGTATCTCTGCAATTAGAGCGCTTAACCGTCCATCTAGGTCATCCATGCGACTTTTTTGAGGAGCAATTTAGTTTGTTTATTAGCTATGAAAATTCGCGATCGTGCGAAAATTCTAAGCTATTTTCTCATGTGGTTGAGTTCTAGATATGTGTAAATTCTTGCCGGGAGGAGGGAACAGGCTATTTCCACGCGAATTATTGCAACTGAAGCAGGCTAAACGCAAGTTGGAGAGTGCGTTAGACCCGCCTCGGCTTTTCGGGAGTAAGTGTTCTATGGTTCTTTCTGATTTCTGCATCGACTTGTTGCACCAGTGGCAGCGGTTTCCGTACAGTTGCAGAAGTTGGCGTCTCTTGTTGCGTCTTGAAGCTGGGGACATAAAGTTTTGGGAGGCTCACGGCTGTTACGTGTTCATTTACGTATCAGCTACCTGCTAAAAATTTACGCAGCAGTTTCTAACACAGGGATAACATTTGCCTTAAGTCTTTTCATCACAGTGAAAGGAATTTAAATACCCAGCTATACGTCTGTCGCTTGTTGTATAAGAGAGTCGGTGATTTTGTGAGAAGTTAAATTGTTAATTTGATGACAATTGCTCAAAAGTTTGAAAAACTCATATGTTGCACCATTCTCGCTCGCGCAGGCTTTCCGGCCCGTTCCGCGAAGAGTGAATTTCTTGTGGGGTGGGCCGCAAAGCCCGCCCATAAAAAGCTGATTGAAAATGGTGCAAGATATCACAAAAAGCGAGCTCCCTTTCTTGGCAAACTATATAGTATCCGTAGGTAAGTCCTGTAAATGTACGATCGCCCTCAGTTTCAGGGCTCGCCGTCCTGTTACACTGAAATCCTGCGGTTGCGTGCGATCGGTGCGATCGACGTTTCTGAAAAAAACATAAAATTCTGTAGCTTAGGATACATTTATTTGGTTAATGATTGTTTAAACTCTCCAAGTGTAGATTGTGTACTCTCCATAATTCTCCAAAACCCCTAAACGAGTGCGTTGTTTGCTGGACTGCGATTTATCGATCGTCGAACCGTTAAAAACCATAAGTAGTTTTGACCTGAATTCATCGGAATTGATTCGCACAAAATTTTTGAGCTGACCAGGGTGAAGATTATTTACTGAATTGGTGCAGTGCAGACATCTATAATGTTGACTCAAGTTTGTACAGGCTCTTGCCATCTATCTTCTTGCTAATAACCGCAATCCAACCGCATCTCACACTGGATTGTCACGCCCGGTGGACGGCGAAGTGATTGAGCCTCGCTCCACCAATCTTGTAGAGCCTGCCAAAAAAGACATCCTCGCAAAAGTTAGCTTTGACAAAAAATCTTGGGTAAATCCAACATATTTGTCAATAGTTAGACTTGGGCTACCCTCTATTT
This sequence comes from Microcoleus sp. F4-D5, assembly GCF_036704885.1. NCBI lineage: Bacteria > Bacillati > Cyanobacteriota > Cyanophyceae > Oscillatoriales > Microcoleaceae > Microcoleus > Microcoleus sp. F4-D5. The sequence continues at coordinate 10,073 of NZ_JAUBSX010000086.1, forward strand.
TTTCTCAACTACTCGTCCTGCAATCCCAATAAAAATAACCATGAGTGGAAACGAATCGCGCGTTCAAGCCATTTCTCAAATTGTCAACCGCAAACAGATGCCTGCCCGGCCTCCCAAGCGGTTAGAAGATATGTGGGCAACAGACGTTTTTAGTCTGAGCAAGATGCAAGAAAGTCTGCCCAAAAGCATTTTCAAATCAGTAAAAAACACCGTTCAAACCGGTCAAAAACTCGACGATTCCGTAGCTGATGTAGTTGCAGCAGCAATGAAAGATTGGGCTATTTCCAAAGGAGCCCTGTACTACGCCCACGTATTTTACCCGCTAACCAACAGCACCGCCGAAAAGCACGACGGTTTCATCTCAGTGCAAGGCGACGGGTCTGTCATCTCAGAATTTGCAGGGAAAGTTCTCGTACAAGGCGAACCCGATGGCTCCTCATTCCCCAACGGCGGCATCCGTTCCACGGCCGCCGCTCGCGGATATACAGCCTGGGATGTCACCAGCCCTGCTTATGTCATGGAAACCGACAACGGCATGACCTTGTGCATTCCCACTGTTTTCATCTCCTGGACAGGTGAAGCCTTAGACAAGAAAACGCCGCTTTTGCGTTCCATTGCCGCAATGAACAAAGCAGCCACCCGAGTGTTAAAGCTATTAGGAAATACCGAAATTGCTCCGGTAAATTCCAGTTGCGGTTCCGAACAAGAATACTTCCTGGTAGATGCCAATTTCACCAACAACCGCCCCGATTTACTATTAGCAGGTCGCACCTTGTTTGGCAAAGCTCCTGCGAAAGGTCAGCAATTTGACGACCACTATTTTGGGGCGATTCCAGAGCGCGTTCAAGTCTTCATGCAGGAAGTAGAAGAAAAAATGTACCGCCTGGGAATTCCTGCCAAAACCCGCCACAACGAAGTAGCTCCCGGTCAGTTTGAAATTGCACCTGTTTTTGAAGCTGCAAACGTCGCCAGCGACCACCAACAATTAACCATGACAATTCTCCGCAACACTGCGAAGAAACACGGTTTTATGTGTTTGCTGCACGAGAAGCCTTTCGCCGGCATTAACGGTTCCGGCAAACACGTCAACTGGTCGGTCGGCAATTCCACCCAAGGAAACTTATTAGACCCCGGCGATACACCGCACTCGAACATACAATTTCTAGTTTTCTGCGGCGCTGTAATTCGGGGAGTTCACAAATACGGCCCGCTGTTGCGCGCGGTAGTTGCTACTGCCAGCAACGACCACCGATTGGGTGCAAATGAGGCTCCGCCAGCAATTATCTCTGTCTATTTGGGTTCGCAATTAGAAGATATCTTCGCGCAAATTAGCCAAGGAGAAGTTAAGGACTCTAAAGGTCGGGGAATTATGAACTTAGGTGTAGAAACACTGCCTACTTTCATGAAAGATGCTGGAGACAGAAACCGGACTTCGCCCTTTGCCTTTACTGGGAACCGATTTGAATTCCGTGCAGTAGGTTCCGGTCAGTCTGTTTCCGGGCCGCTGGTGGCGATGAATACAATTCTTGCAGATTCTTTGGACTGGATTGCTAACAAATTAGAAAGCGATTTGGCTGACGGAACTGAACTGAATGCTGCCATCCAAACACTTCTCAAAGAAGTGATGGACGAGCACGGTGCGGTTGTATTTGGCGGCGACGGCTATTCGGAAGAATGGCACAAAATGGCCGTTGAGGAACGGGGTCTAGCTAACTTGCGGACTACGGCCGATGCTTTGCCCGTGTTGAAGGAAGGATACATTGAAGACTTGTTTGAAAAGACAGGTGTTCTGACTCCCGTTGAATTGGAAAGCCGTTACGATGTTTATGCAGAGCAGTATTTGCTGGCAATTGAAGTCGAAGCAAAACTGGTAATAAGCATGGCAAAAACTATTATTTACCCCGCTGCGGTGAGGTATTTAGCTGAACTTTCCGGCACGATTTCTAAGTTGAAAGAGATTGGGATTGAACTGGAAAAAGAAAGTGCCGAAAAAGTAGCGGTTCTGGTTAAGTCCATGATGGATACTGCGAGCAAGTTGAGTGATGCTTTGAGCAAGCACGATTTTGCTTCGACAGAAGACCATATGCAGTATGCTTCGCAAACAATTCGTCCTTTAATGGATGAGGTTCGCAAGTATGCGGATGCTCTGGAAGGTGAAGTGGCTGATGATTTGTGGCCGCTGCCTACTTATCAAGAGATGCTGTTTGTTAAGTAATCGTAAATCGGGTTAATTTCCGGTGATATTTGTAGGGACACGGCAGTGCCGTGTCCTTACTTGTTTTTGAGGTTAAATGAGTGTGACGCTGAATCTGTCAGAGTCATTAAATGCGAGTGAGAGTAAGAGCTTGACTAAAGTGCCAAATAGTTTGTTAAAATTATCCATAGTTGATTATTGATAGGAAGTTTTGTGTTTGCTATTAAACGAGCGCTCAAACTAAATGGCCCAGAAGCGACTTTGATGGCAAAACACGCAGGATTCCGGCGCGTAGTATTTAACTTTGGGTTGAGCTTGCGGACTCAAATGTATAGCGAGGGAAAATTCACAGACTCGAAGGTTCTCAACGAAGTTAAAAAAGTTCTTACCAACCACGTCAAGAAACAGCCTGAATTTGGTTGGATGAACCAGTTATCTAGTCGAGTTTATCAAAATGCTTTGATTGACTTGAAAGATGCTTTTAGTAGATATCGCTCTGGAAAGGCAGGTCATCCAAAATTTGCTAGCCGCCGAGACGGTCAATCTTTTACAGTTGATTCATCTAACGGCAAAGTTTTACTAAGCGCTGGCAAAACCATTAAGATTCCTACCTTGGGGACTTTTCGACTCTACGAAGCCCTAGAATGCGGTTATGTGTCTCAAACTTTTACGATTTTAAAAGAAGGAAGTCGTTGGTTTGTTTCCTTTTGCGTTGATGCCGAACGTTTGCCAGTTCAACAATCGGAAAGCTCTGTAGGAATCGATGTAGGCATTAATTCTTTTGCCACGCTGTCAACTCAGCAGGTCTTTGATGCGCCGAAGCCGTTAAAACAAGCGAAAACCAAGCTTGCTACCTTGCAACGCAAAGCCTCAAAACAGGTAAGAGGCTCCCAAAATCAGCGCAAAACCTACCATAAAATCCGTCGGCTCCATGCACGGATAGCTCGTATTCGCTTAGATTTCCTTCACAAGCTAACAACATATTTAGCTACAACTTTCAAGTTAATCAAGATTGAAAACTTGAACGTTCAGGGCATGATGGCGAATCATAAGCTGGCTGGGGCAATATCGGATCTAAGTTTTTACGAATTTAAGCGTCAACTCGATTATAAGTGCAAAATGTATGGGGCAAATTTAGTGCTGGTAGACCAATGGTTCCCCAGCACTAAAACTTGCTCGAATTGTGGCACTAAAAAAGATATGCCACTAAGCATTCGGACTTTTGATTGTCCTGCTTGTGGCATATCTTTAGCTCGGGACTGGAACGCAAGTCTAAATATTTTAAATTGGAAACCCTCGGCTTGAGGGGGATAGCCTACTTATCTTGGGATTAGCCATCTACCCAATAGCGTAGGAAGTAAACTCCGAATTGTGTCTAAAAATGGGCTTAGACAAGTTTAGATAAGTTTTACAAAGCAGTTGTGAAGATTGTTGAGATACCGTTCAACAAATTTATCGGCGTACAAAAAGTAATATTGCTGCGAAAAGCTATTATGCGAATTCAATCTTTCTTGAAACAAATGACTCTGGCGGCTCTAGCTCTATTTTTTGCGATCGCTTGCAGTCGATCGACTCCGAACGTAAACTCTTCCCCTGAAGCAACTACCTCTAGCACCTTTAAAGTGGCGTTGGTCGTCACAGGCTCCAAAGACAACAACAGTTGGGCTCAAGCCTGCTTTGAAGGATTGAATCTAATTAAAGATAAATTTAATGCTCAGGTAGACTTTAGTGGCATTGACGGTGAAGATAGTGAAGCTGTCCTTCGCAAATATGCCCAGTCAGGCTATGACCTGGTAATTGCAGCCAGTGGGGGCTATATCAAAGCTGCCGAAAAGGTCGCTGGAGAATTTCCGCGAACGAAATTTGCCTTGGTTACAACGTATCCAGGGAATAACAAAAATTTGGGGGCTGTTGCCTTTCGATCGGGTGAGGTGGGGTACCTCACAGGCACTTTGGCTGCCATGAAGACCAAAAGCAATAAAGTTGGCTATATTGTGGGTGCAGCTTATCCGGTTTACAAAGAAGAAGAAGCCTTGTTCAGGCGGGGAGTGAAGGCAACGAATCCCTCCGTTCAAGCCTCGACTGCTTTTCTCAACAGTTGGATTGATACAGACCAAGCCATCAAAGTTGCAACGGATATGGTGGCCTCTGGAGTAGATGTTTTGACAATCAACGCGGATGAGGCAGGGTTAGCCGCGCTAAAAGCCGTTACGCAAAAGCCAGGAGTCTTTGTGATTGGTTGGGCCAAGGATCAGTACGAACTAGCTCCCGGCAAAGTCCTAACTAGCGTTCTGCAGGACATTCCCAATCTGGTGCTAAATGTGGCCGCGTTAACCCAGCAAGGTCGCTGGGAAGGAAAACTTTACAAGTTTGGGCTCAAGGAAAAGATCTATGACTTTGCTCCTTTCCGTGGCACTCTCACGTCTCAGGAAGAGGAAACTTTCAAGACCGTCCGAGATGCTGTGACGACTGGCAAAATTGATGTTTCTCCTTAGTGCGCGCATTAATTGATTTACCAATATCGATCGATAGTCCGATGAAAAATCAACGCCACGATCGCGTTCTGCCGATTGCCAGAAGCTCCCGTTCTCATCCTTGGCAACGCTTCTTTTCTATTGCAAATCAGCTCCGCTATGGTTTGATATTTTTGGTTCTCCTGAGCTTGCTGCCCACAGGTGGCTTGCTGATCTACCTCAGCTTTCAGGCGCAAATCCAGCAATCGCGATCGCTCCAAGAAGAGCGGAGTCAGAAAGCAGCAGGGCAGATTGATAATTATCTAGATGACTTGAAACGAAAACTGAGCTATTTAGCTAGGGTCAAAGGACTCACCAACTTTCAACCTCAAGTGCAGCAGAGCCTGTTGGAAGGGTTGACTCGTCATAATGATGCTTATGATGCCGTTGCCATTTTGAACCGGAAGGGACAAGTTATCGCGTCAGTTTCACCCTACAAACCGCTCAAGTTAGAAAATCTAGCCAATTCGCCACTGTTTATTCGTGCCTTCAAACAACAGGAAGATTATGTCAGTCCTGTAGAAATTAATCCTCAAACCCACCAACTAACAACCATTCTGGCGGTTCCGATTCGGAATGAGCGAGATGAGGTGGATGGGGTACTATTAGCGCAGCTAAATCTCAACTTTCTCTGGTTTGTTGTTTCCCAAACTGAGGTCGGCAAGACGGGTTATGTTTATGTAGTCGATGAGCGTAATTTTCTGATAGCTCAAAAGGGTAGTAAGCCAGAAACATTTCAACTTCAAGATATTTCTCAGCGCCCTTTATTTCAATTCTTGAAACCATCCGAAAATACTAAGCACCTTAATGTTTATCCGGGTCTAAAACAGGTAGAAGTAATGGGAGCCAGTACCTTAATTCGGAGCGTGAATTGGAATGTGGTTGTAGAACTGCCAACGGCTGAGGCGTATGCTCCCGTTTACCAAATGCTCTCAATTATGGGAGGCTCATTGGCGGTGGTGACGATCGTCGCTGTTGGCATTGGCTTTCTATTTATTCGGCAAATTGTGGTGCCGCTACAGTGCTTAACCGCTGCAGCTACTGAACTCAGTGCGGGGCAATTAGATACGCGGGTCAACATCCACAGCCAAAACGAATTGGGGACATTGGCGATCGCCTTTAACAATATGGCAACCCAGTTAGAGGAACTGATTAAAGCTGTTGAAGTGGAACGCAATTTCGTTTCAGCTATTCTTGAAATTGCAGGGGCTCTGGTAGTTGTGCTCGACCCGCAGGGACAAATCGTTCGCTTTAACCGAGCTTGCGAACAAACGACTGATTACTCGTTTAGTGAAGTGAAGGGGCGCTACATTTGGGACTTGTTCCCGAACTCAGACTTAGCAGGACTTGCCAAAACTGCTTTTGAGTCTTTACAATCTGGTAATTTTCCCCAGCAGTATGAAGGCAGTTGGGTGAGCAAAGATGGACAACTGAGGCTCATTGCCTGGTCAGATACTGCTTTAGTGGACGATCGAGGTGAAATTGAGTACATCATCAAAACAGGGATTGACATTACTGAACGGAAACAGGTAGAAGAAGAACTCAAAGCCTCGGAACAGCGACTATCTTTTATATTCCGCAAAACTTCACTGGCAGTTGTAGAATGGGATTTAAACTTTAAAGTCACTGCCTGGAATCCAGCGGCAGAGAAGATTTTTGGTTACACGGCGAAAGAGGCGATCGGACACCATGCGGCAGAATTAATTGTGCCTGCGTCTGCCAGAAAGGTCGTCGATCGAATTATGAACAAGTTGTTGATGCAGACCCAAGGAATCTACAGCGTCAACGAAAATTTTACAAAAAACGGCAAAATCATTATTTGCGAATGGTTCAATACGCCTTTAGTAGGGGAGGCGGGAAATATTATTGGAGTTGCATCCTTGGCACTGGATATTACTGAGCGCAAGCAAGCCGAAGCCGCATTAAGGCAAGCAAAAGAGGAAGCTGAGGTTGCACTCAAAACCTTACAGCAAACTCAGGCACAGCTTATTCAGGCAGAGAAAATGTCGGGTTTGGGGCAACTGGTTGCTGGTGTTGCTCACGAAATTAACAATCCAGTCAACTTTATCTATGGCAACCTGACCCATACTGCCGACTACACGCAAAATTTACTACAGTTGATTCAGCTTTACCAGCAAACCTATCCAACTAATACCCTAATTCAGGAAAAAATTGAAGAGTTCGAGCTAGACTACATTAGTGAAGATTTACCCAAAATCTTGACTTCAATGAAGGTAGGAGCCGATCGCATTCGTCAAATTGTCCTGTCTCTAAGAAACTTCTCGCGGCTGGATGAGGCAGACATGAAGCCAGTTGATATCCACGAGGGAATTGACAGCACATTGATGATTTTGCAAAATCGACTGAAGGCAAATCCGGATCGTCCTGCTATTGAAATTGTCAAAGAGTACGGCGACTTACCGCTGGTAGAGTGCTATGCCGGACAGTTGAACCAAGTCTTTATGAATATTCTGGCAAATGCGATCGATGCTTTAGAAAACTACGACAATCAGCGTTCTCGAAAAGACATTCAAAAGAATCCCAGTTGCATCACTATTCGGACTAAGCTAGTCACAAACGAAACTGGACCCAATTGTTCTAAAAACGTGGTGATTCAAGTTCAAGACAATGGACCGGGGATGACGGAAACTGTTAGACAACAGGTGTTCAATCCCTTCTTCACCACCCAACCAATTGGTAAAGGAACTGGATTAGGGCTATCCATCAGCTATCAAATTGTAGTTGATAAGCACGGTGGCATACTCCAGTGCTTTTCTCAACCCCATCAAGGAGCAGAGTTCCGCATTGAAATTCCTGTTTTGCAAAGCGGTGCTGTAGCGCTTGTCGGTCAAAAATTTTGAGTTTCCGCTTGACCGTGCAAAGGCAAAGCTCAAGCTCATTTTTATTAGGCTGATGCTCCAAAGACTAGCTACAGCATAAAAATATATCAAATTGGCTCTATAGAAAGGCAATAAGTTATTGGGCCTTTAAATTGTATATTTCTCTACCAGATCTAAACTTGTCAAATCCTCTCCCCCTCTCCCTCTGTAATACCACAGACAATTTAGATGCACAACAGCTTATTGCCTGCCTCGTCTCAATTGCCGCGATGTAATCCGCCACCTACGGCTCTCCTGAGTTTATGGTGTAAAATGTACCTAATAATACATTTACCGTTATGAGCTTCCATCTAGACTATCTATTAGCCTTGCCTGGAGTCAGGGTTGAAACTTGTACTCAAGTTGAGGGAAAAATTTTCTTGGGACTGAGCATTTTATCAGAAGGAATTGTTTGTCATCATTGTAGCAATCATACCAAAAAACTGCATCAAACTCGACCAATTTTAGTAAGAGATTTGTCTGTTTTTGGTTTTCCTGTATGTCTAACAATCCCACGACGGCAGTTTGACTGTCCTAACTTACTCAACGGTATCCCACAGAAAAATTAGATTTTTTCGACGTTAAAAGACGGCATACTCAACGAGACAAACAAAATATTTATGAGCGTGTTAAACAATCGAGCATGGAGCAAATTGTCCGAGAAGAAAGACTGAGTTATGACGAAATAAAAGGAATATTTGAGCAGGTAAACACCCTAAAAAAAAACCGAATTGGCAACGGGTTAAACGAATTTGTCAAGGGTGAGATAAGTATGCGAAAAGGTCAAGGAAATTTTGTGACTGTTGTGAGTGACATCTCCGAAGGTAATTTAATTGAGATGATTGATTCTCATCGCTGTGAAGAAATCATTGAAGTCAGAAGTGGAACAACCAATTGAGGTTCGTGAACAAGTTGAGGAAGTGAGTGTTGATATGTGGGGAGGATTCCCTAAAGTTATCAAAAAAGTATTCCCAAATGCCAAAGTTATTATCGATCGTTTTCATGTCATGAAAGTAGTTAATAAAGACTTAAATAAGTTACGTAGAGCAGCCGCAATAACAGATAGAAAAAATAAATTTTTATTATTAAGTAATCGATTAAATTTGAATTCTCTTCAGATTGAACGATTAGAATTGACACGAGAAAAATCCGAATGTTGGCGAATTGCGTATGAGATGAAAGAAAAATTTAGAGAAATAGATGAGACTAATTTGACATTCCAAAAAGGGCAGAAGAAAATCAAAGAATGGCTAAATTATGCACAAGTATTTTTTAGAGAATCTGCATCAACAATTGAGAATCATTTAGAGGGCATTTGCAACTACTTTCTTCATCGCACCACAAGTGGAGTCATGGAAGGAATCAAGAATCGGATTAAGTTGATAATGCGGCAAGGGTATGGTTTTTCTAATTTTAATAACTTTAGGAATCGCGTATTAGCTTGCTTTTCTGATTAGAGAAACTTATAACCATAAGTTCAGGAGAGCCGCTTGATTTTCGCTTGTTTTAGGGAATTTGGCAGTTGGTATACCGTACCGTCACTCAAGGTGGCAAAGGTGGAAACTCCTAAATCTATGCCGATGGTTCCGGAGACTGAGTGATACAAAGGGGGGATTTTGTCGGCTTTTATTGTAAAACTGACATACCATTTGTCGGCTGTACGGCTGATGGTAAATGTTTGAGAGCAACAGTTGTACCGGATAGCTTCTTTCAGGCGAAACGCGCCCATTGTATGAATTTTTATCCGATTGCCAGCTCTCAGAAATATTGGCCCATTGCTGCTGTCTACGGTAAAGGAGTCCCCGGATTTCTTGCGTTTGAAATTAGGAAAGCCACTGACCCCGTTAAAAAAGCGTTCTAGGGCGCTATTGAAGGCAATGAAAGATTTTGATAAACGCGGGATGATAAAGCGTTAGTCCATTGATATTCTGGTTGTTTTTTGATGAAGTTGGTGAAGGTTTTTTTGATGATGGAAATTTTTGGAGTACGGCTGACTTTGATATCCATCACGCCCAAGTAAAGGGTACGGGCTAGGTTGTAGCAAAACCGAGCGTAACCGGCGTGTCGCGCCATTATTGTACGTGAGCGAATTGTTGAGTTTGAGTTCTAGCTTGAGGGCGTACATAGACCGGGGAGCGAGTCAGGACTGCCTTCTTTTGATACTGATTTTACCAGTCACAGCCCACGAAAGACAAGAAAACCGTGTTTTTTGTCCAATATGTCTTTAATGTCACCAAAAGTAGACGAAACTGCCGTTTAGTCTCACCTCCAATGCTCCACCAGTTCGTGCAGCCTGGGATCAAGCCGCAGGTGCGATTTTATGCTGAAGCTGAGGAGGAATATATCTGTCTTTGGGTAGAAGACAACGGCATTGGAATTGCATCAGAATTTCATGAAATAATTTTTGGATTGTTCGATCGCCTGCACGCTCAAAAAGTGTATTCGGGAACTGGAATTGGGCGGGCGATAGCGAACAAAGGAGTCGATCGGATGGGCGGTGCGCTCGGGCTGGAATCGACTCTGGGAATCGGTACCAGCTTCTGGCTAAAATTGTGCAAGTGCGAGAGTTGAACAAACAAGTTCGGTAACGAAGCATTGTCAGGGATTTAATAGATGAGGCTCCGGGGAAGAGGGTTTTAACAGCCATATTCTGCTGTAGCTGAAAGAATCAATTAACCCGCTTGTTCACACCACAACATAAAATCAAGAATTAGTATACTGAGAGTTAACGTATCTCTTGTACCGTTGCCGCCTGAGCAGGCTTTGTGACCTGTTCTACAACAACTTAATTAATTTGTTTGTGGGGCAGACCTATAAAAGGGTGGTTGAGGATATTACAATCTGTAAGATATAATAAATACTTGCAAATACAATCAACTTATTTGTAAGTATAATTGACTATCCAAGAAAATATTCAAACGCTCGAAATTGCTTGATAACCTATTATTAGGTTTGAGAATGTTTGCGCCCATACAAAAACTAAAAGCCCAATGCTGTCTATTCTGTTAATCGACGACAACCCGAACGATCGCCTGATGATCGATCGAGAACTGAGGAAAACTTTTGCCGATTTAGAAATTAAGTCGGTTATTGATGCCCAAACTCTCGAAGAAGTCCTGGTAACAGGGGGTTTTGACATAGTAATTACGGACTACCAACTGCACTGGAGCGACGGATTAACTATTCTTCACAAAGTTCAAAGCCGCTACCCAAATTGTCCGGTAATTATGTGTACAGACAGCGGCAGCGAACGAGTGGCAGTCGAAGCTATGAAAGCGGGTTTGAGCGATTACGTTTTCAAAGGGCGGCACCTCAATCGGCTGGCGGGGGCGGTGAGCGAAAGCTTGAAAAAACAGCAGTTGCGCGAGAACTACGCGAAAACGTCGGCGCAGTTGGCAATTTCGGAGGAACGGCTGAGATTGGCGATCGAAGCCTCGAAAATGGGAACTTGGGATTGGAATTTATTAACTGGCCAAGTGGTTTGGTCGGAGGGACACGAACAGTTATTCGGGTTGGAAAAAGGCTGTTTTGCGGGAACTTACGAAGCGTTTTTTGCCTGCATTCACCCGCATGACCAGGCCTCGGTTGCCCGAGCTCTTGCCTTTGCTTTAGAAAACAAAATAGAGTACAACGACGAATTTAGAATTATTTGGCCCGACGGCAGCTTGCACTGGATCGCGGGTAGGGGCAAGTTTTTTGATGATGATACGGGTAAATCGGTGCGGTCGATCGGCGTAGTTTGGGATATTACCGATCGCAAATTATCAGAAGCGAGGGTGCAAGAAAGCGAGGAAAATTTGCGCTTTGCCCTAGAAGCAGCTAACACCATCGCTTTTACCTGGGATGTGGCATCTGGGGAGATCCGCCACTCGTCCCATGCCAAAACACAGATTGGTTTGGGCGCAGACAACACCTTTGGTACTTTTGAGGAAAAAAAGAATGCGGTGCATCCAGAAGACCGCGAAAGCTTTTTGGCAGATGTGGATGCCGCGCTCACCGGCGCGGGAGTTTACGAGTCGGAATACCGCCACGTTCTACCGGACGGATCGGTGATTTGGCTTCACGACAAAGGGCAAGTGGTTTTTGACGCATCGGGCAAACCTGTTCGGCTGTTCGGCGTGGCGATCGACATTACGGATCGCAAACAATTAGAATACGATCGCTCCCGCGCCGTGGCGCGAGAGCGGTCGTATTTGCACCGCCTGCAAAAGTTAACCTCCGCCTCAGTTGCGATCAACTCTACGCTGGCGGTGGCAGAAATACTTCAATTAGCGGCAGATAGCGCCCGCCTAATTCTGGAAGTTCACCAGGTAGCGGTCAACCTCAACCCTGCAGCCAACTGGGATGGGGGAATTAGCAAGTTTTCGATGTCAGAAAAATACGCTGCGTGGCGAGATTACTGCGAAGAACCAGACGGTACGGGCATTTACCAGGAAGTTTGCCAGCAGCAACAGGTGATGCGGATGACTCAAACCGAGTTAGAAGCTCACCCGAGATGGCGGGGGTTCGGCAAGGCCGCAGGGAAGCACCCGCCGATGCGGGGCTGGCTGGCGGTACCGCTGACGGCTCGGAACGGCAGAAATCTGGGATTGATTCAGTTGTCGGACAAGCAGGAGGGGGAGTTCGCCGAAGATGACGAAAGTATTTTAATGCAGTTGGCTCAGGCGGTGTCGGGGGCGATCGACAATGCCCGACTTTACGAGGAATCTCAGCAGGCCAATCGGGTGAAAGATGAGTTTTTGGCCACTCTTTCTCACGAGCTGCGATCGCCCTTAAACGCGATTTTGGGCTGGGCGCAACTGCTGCAGCAACGCAGTTTGAGTCCGGCTGTTACTGGGCGGGCTTTGTCCACTATTGAGCGCAATGCTAAATTGCAAACTCAATTGATTGACGATTTGCTGGATATTTCAAGAATTATTCGCGGCAAGTTGACTTTGAATCCAAGTCCTGTAAATTTGATTTCGATGGTGGAAGGAGCGATGAATACGGTGGGGTTGGCCGCCGATGCTAAGTCGATCGATTTGCGGTTGGCAGTTGTAGATTTGGGCTTGAATACTGCTGAATTCTCCTATTCCGGGGATGTTTCTAGCCGTTCCCCATCCGAGTTAAATCCGAGATTTTTGGTCTCAGGAGACCCCGGCCGCTTGCAGCAGGTGATTTGGAATTTGCTGACGAATGCTATTAAGTTTACGCCGCGCGGGGGGCGAGTAGAAATCCGGCTGCAGCGACTTGATTCGGAGGTTGAGCTGGCTGTTAGCGACACGGGAATCGGGATTGCCGCGAATTTTTTGCCTTATGTGTTTGATTCTTTCCGGCAAGCGGATGCTACGATTACTCGCCATCATAGCGGTTTGGGGCTGGGTCTGGCGATCGTCCGACAGTTGGTGGAACTCCACGGGGGCAGGGTTTGGGCTAACAGTCCGGGATTGGATATGGGCTCTACTTTTACTTTCCGCTTGCCTTCGATTCCGGTAAGTTCGATCGCCCGGGAGGAAGCGCAGGTTTTGGGTGAGGGTAGCAATTTACTGGGAGTGAAGGTTTTGGTGGTTGATGACGAGGTTGATTCGCGGGAATTTATCATGTTTGTCTTGGCAGATGCCGGGGCCGCTGTCAGGGCTGCATCGTCTGCTGCTGAGGCGTTTGAGGTGGCGGCGGAGTTTGTGCCGGATCTTTTGGTCAGCGATATTGGAATGCCGCAGGAAGACGGCTATTCGCTTCTGTTAAGGCTGCGCTCTCGGACAACCGAAAGGGGAGGGAAATTTTGGGCGATCGCCTTGACGGCTTATGCTAGGGATGAAGACCGCGATCGTGCTTTGGCTGCGGGTTTCGATCGGCATCTGTCTAAACCTGTGCCACCTGATGTCTTGGTAGAGACTATAGTCAAGTTGAGGCAGCAAGCGCTAACAACTTAAAAACTCAATTAATAGGTAATTGGGAATTGGTAATAGTGCGCCGCTTTGAAACTGGTTTTTCCATTATGTGTAAGACTTTATTAGTTTGGGTTAATATGCTAAGATATCCAAAAACCACGGTAATTAGGTGGACAAACTTCAGACAGAAATAGAGGCAATTTGCTCTCAAATTGAGGAATTGCGCCTGGAACGCCAGCAGCTTAGCAATGCCGCGATCGTCCCCGCCGGCGATTCGCCCCAAGAGATCGCCGATGCTTGCCGCCGTCATGCGAGGGAAACCGCACAAGTGTCGGCAGAACTCAAGGGGATAGATGACGCGATCGCGGCTCTTTCTGCTCAACTGAGTTACAAACAGCAGCAGTCGGTAAACTTGCAAAGAAGCAGTCCGATGGAGCAGCAAGTTGAAGAAGGAAGAGCGCTCGCTCTGGAACACGCGGAACGGATTAACGAATTAGCGGCTCAACTGGCTGCAGAAGTGAAGGGACTCAAAGCCATCGCCGACCAAATTAGCCCCAGTTACTGGCAGGTTTATTACAAGCCTTTTATTACTGGTTTTAAGAGTATTTCTGTTCCCTACGTGCGATCGGACGGGGATGTTTGGACTATTGTCAATCGAGTAGTTTAGAGAGGCTTGAGAGAGGCTGCGGGAGCAGAAATAAGAAGCACTCTAGACAATTTTTTTTCCAGTCCCTATTCCTCTAGCTCAACCTCTCAGCAGTTGCTTAATAGTACCGACCAATTCCTGAGGGTGAAATGGCTTAGCGATGTAAGCGTCGGCTCCTTGTTTCATTCCCCAGTAGCGATCGAACTCTTCGCTTTTGCTCGAACACATTACCACCGGCAAATTCTGAGTTTTAGGGTCGCTTTTGAGCCGGCGACAGACTTCGTAGCCGTTCATCCGGGGCATCACGATATCCAGAACGACTAAATCCGGGCGGTTGGCCTTGATTTGCTCTAGAGCTTCTACGCCATCGCTAGCTACCGTGACGTTGAGTCCTCTACCTTTGAGCAAGTCGGCGATCATCTCCCGCAGAGTGACGCTATCATCAACAACCATAACTGTACTCATAGAATAATCCCTACCAAGTTTCTGGGTTGAAACGTTCACATTAACGTTTACATTAACGTTTACCTTCAAAGGTGTCTTTTCCTGATTGAGATTGCGCTCTGCTAGATGTAGTTTACCCACTTTTGCTCATTTCTCAATCATTCGTCTGAGTAATTATCGCAAAATTAAAGATCCGCGCAATCTCGGTTGACACACGAGGCTCTGTCCGTTAGTCTATCATTTTCTTTCTCAAATGGTACTTTTATTAAAAAATGAGGGTGTAGCTTGCTTGTGCGTTTCCGGTCGAGTACGGCGGCGCGGCGCCGCCTGGATCGAAATTGGTCTAATTATGATTTTTCGTACCTAAAGCCGATAGTTTTGGGTCGTATAGCGTCTCTAAAACGACCGGGCGCTGCCGGTAGCTGTGACCGGAGTTTTTGCAGCCGTTAGCAACGATTCCCAAGACAGAAGCTCCAGAAATTTTTAATTCTTCTAAAACTTTGCGAACTTGCGATCGGTCTGTTTTCCCAATTTGCACGACCATAATCGTAGCGTCTGTGTGAGCTGCGAGCAAGTGGGTGTCTGCCAAGCCTGCTAGCGGGGGGGTGTCATAAATCACTAAGTCAAAAAATGCTTGAAATTGCTCCATCAGATACTGCATTTTTTTGGAAGAAAGAAGCTTGATCGGATCGGGGGGAATTTGGCCGGCGGTGAGCACGAACAAATTGTCTTGGTTAGGCGCTCGCACAATGGCGTCGTTGAGGCTGATATCTGTGGAGATGGCATCGCCCAGGCCCCGCACGTTTGGCAGTCCTAACTTAGCGTGCAGTTGCGGGCAGCGCAAATCTGCATCTACTAACAATACTCGCTGTCCGACTGCTGCTGCTGTGGCGGCCAGGTGCAAAGCTACTGTAGATTTGCCGTCTCCGGCTACGGCAGAGCAGACTAAGAGCGATCGAATCGCCTTTCCTGCACTAAGCAAGTGAATGTTCGTGTAGAGCGATCGAAATGCTTCTAAAAATTGATAGTCTAAGTCGCTCAAAATACTTGGTCCCCCGAGCATCGGAGCCGTAGGTTTAGCTTCGCCCGGTTCGACAACTTCCACTTTCGATTTTGAGCGAGCCGATGTAAGTTGCCTCGGTCTGGGTGCCTTTCTGCGCTTGACTTTTTTGGTAAACGGAATCACCCCGAGGATCGGCAATCTTGTGGCCGTTCTCAGTGATTCTGGACTGTGGAAAACAGTATTTAGTACCTCTACGAGCAAGCCGATTGCTATGCCCAGCAGACCGCTTAAAATTACTGCCAGCGCTAACTGTTTTTTGGTTTGTTTGACGGTAGCTGTGATCGGCCGGCCGAATTTATCTAGCGGAATTTCTGGAGGATTGATCAGCACCCAGGGGATTTGCTGCTGAGCTGCATCGATCCGCAAGGCTTCTCGTTTTGCCAAGAAGTCCGAAAAACTCTTAGTAACTACTTGCAGTTCCCGCTGTAAATTGTCGTATTGTCGGGTTGTCACTGAAAAAGTTCTAATTTTTTGGTTGAGATCCTTTTGCAAATTAGTCATTTCGCGATCGCGCGCTTCCAATTCTTTAATTTGCGTCTCCAAATTTCCCATCACCACTTCTCTGGCTTGTTGATTGGCGGTTAAAATCAGTTCTTCCCGACTTTTTCGCAGTGCTAAAACTGGCAAACTATCTTCTCTGTACTGAGCTAATTTCATTGACAAATCCGAGTCTATTTTCTGGATTTGACCTAACAGTCCAGCGTAAGCTTGTCCTTGGGTCATCAGCAGCCCCTGGGGATTATTTTCCCTGAGTAATTTTTCATAGTTTTGGTAGAGGTTGCGCATTCCTTGTAGCTGTACTCGGATTCCTACTTGCTGACCCTGAATGCTTTGCACTTGTTCTGAAAGAGATTTTCCCTCTAACTGGGGGTCAAACAAGTTGCTCTGCTGGCGCAGTTTTTGGACTTGCAGTTGCAAAACTTCGACTCTTTCTCGGAGCTTGGGCATTTCCATATCTATAAATTTAATGCCTTGATTAATGCCCGTAAGCCGCTGCTGCAAGCTGTACTCTAAATAAGCTTTAGAAACTTTATCCAATACCTGGTAAATTTTTTCTTTGTCTGAATCTTTGTAGTGAACTTCTAAAATTTTTGTGCCTTGCTGTTTGCCATCTTTGCTGTAGCTGATGCGGTTGATCGACAGTTTTGACATCAGTTCGCTGTAGGTCAATTTGGGATTCGTAGCGCGCAATTCCTGAAACACGGGCTGCATCATTTTGGGGCTGCGCAAAATCCTAATTTGGGTTTCATAGTCTACTAAGCTAATTCCTTCTATATTAATTTTTGCTAAGTCGGCAGCGACGGTGTTGTCTAATTGTTTGGATAGCAAACCTTCAGCGGTGGCTGGTTCTACTAACAGAGAAAAGGAGCCTTCATACTCGATCGTAATCTTTTTAGACGTGATGACGATCGCTGTTCCTGCGAGGGCGCTCAAAGCAATGGTGGCTGCTGCCATGACCAGGATGCGGCGGCGCAGGACGCCTAAGAGCCAGGACAAGTCTAGCTTTTCTTCCTCTGTATCCTCGACGAATTTATCTCTGTAGTCCTGAGCTGAAAAGTCCGGCAGTTTGCCGTTTGATTTGGGTGTGAAGGGTTGGTAATCTTGTCTGCTATCCATATTCAGCCTGGGTATTCTTGAGGTTGATATTTTTGAGGTTGATATTTTTGAAGCTGCCGCGCCGCGACTGGGAAATCCTATTGTTTAGTTTATTTTAGCCTTTGCTAGGAACTATCCACCTCAGCAGCAGCGTTCTTACCTGAATAAAGATCGGAGAATGCTTATAAAATTTAACACTCCGGTAGCTGGCCCTACAGGTCCGATTACAGTGTTCATGCGGTCTACTAATTTGGTGAGACCGTTGCGGGATACGATAATCATGTCGTTGTTGCGAAGTTGAGGATTGAGCTCTTCGTTAATTCCTTGAGTTAAATCGACTTCGATCGTCCGTTTAGTAGCTGTACCGTCGTTGTTGAGCCGGACTAGCTCAACTTGATTCCTTCTAGCTCTGTTATTACCGTAGCCAAAAAATCCTCGGGAAATTAAAGCTTGATTCAGCGTGGCATTAGCTGGCAGCCTCAGCGGATCGAGGCTTGTGTTGACTTCTCCTACTATAAAAACGTTAATGCCGGGGGGAGCAAAGTTAGTGTTAGCCAACACGCCAGCTTCTGCAGGGTTGACGAGCGTGGCTTTGGGAACGACGATCGTGTCTCCCTCCTGGAGGATGGTATCTTGGGAGCCGTCGCCGGACTCCAGGAACTGCCACAGGTTCACGGGGATAATTTGTTCGCCTCTTCTGGTGACGCGGCGCACTTGGATTTGCCGGATGTCGGCTTCGGAGGTGATGCCGCCGGCTAGCTGAATGGCGCGGATGACGGTGGGAAAACCTTCTCGGCTGAGGTCGCTTGTGGTGTTGCCGCCGATGACGACGTAAGCCCCCGGACGGGTGACTTGGCCGACGATGGAGATCGATCGAGGTTTTTCTGGCGGCGGGGAAAAGTTGGCGGTCGCAAATTGGCGAGCTTCAGCTTGGTTGAAGTTGGCGACTGTGGGAATCACGATAGTGTCTCTGTCTTGCAAAATGATGTCTTGAGAGATGTCTCCTTCTTGCAAGAATTTCCAGAGGTTGACGTTGAGCACTTGATCGGGGCCGTCTGGTTGGGGACGGCGGACGCGGATGTTGCGGATGTCGGCGACACCCGTGACGCCTTCTGCGAGTCTGATCGCTTGGGTGACGGTGGGGTACTGGACACTCGGCGCGACTCCCGGGCCAGGAGTTAGGGTAATGGTGAAGTTTCCGGGTCTGGTAACTTCTCCGATGACGCCGACGTTGAGCGGCCGGGCGGCGACGAGGCTGACTGTGACTATGGGGTCTTTGAGGACGCGGCGGTAGGCGTTGCGGATGATATTGGTGGCTTCTACTAAGGTGCGGCCGCGGACGGAGACCAGGCCGATCAGCGGCAGGTTGACTGAACCGTCGGAAAGGACTTCGTAGTTGCGGGTGAGGTCGGGTACTTCGAGTATTTCTACTAGAATGCGATCGCCACCGCCGAGTTTGTAGCTTTCGGGCGATCGTCGAATGCCCCCAGATTGTGCAATTTCGGTTTCGGGCTGCAATCGCACTTGTGCCGCCGCAGCGAGGGGAAATCTGGCAGCAACAATACCGTTGGCGGCGATCGCGCACAACGTCAAACTCAAGACTGGCGCGGTGATTTGTTTAGGAAAATCGGCGTTAACCACAGGCTGCGTATTTTCTTTTGGGTTCATTCATTAGTTTAATCCGTCATAATTCAAATGCCCTCTCGATCGCAGCTACAAGGAAAAATCAGCAATAATTGTCAGTGCCCGGTTAAGCATCTAGATTTTCCTTCCCGGACTCAGCTTGGAAAAAACCCGGATGCTGCCCGATGCCTTTTAGCTTCTTTGCTTTATGCGTATCTAACTCCGCATATTTCAATCAATATCGTTGAATTTTCCTGCCCTCCGGCACTCGGACGGGGGACAGCAACAGGAACAGACAATTTAGATGCAACGCAGCCCGCGCCACGGCGATCGATCGACAACAGCCTCGGTTTCTTGTTAATTTGGTGGAGGTAGCCGGCTGCTCAACTAATATTTCTCTTACAAAGGGTAGAATTTTATGGCCAGAATGATTAGGGAGCTAATTTTCGGCAATAATTTATTGCTGGCTTTATTGGCCTCTGTGGCACTGATTAGCACGATCTTGATTTTTCAGTTAGCTGCTAAAAAACAATTAGGTTTGCTCTGGGAAAAATGGTTTGCTATTTGTTACGTATTCGTATCTCCCCACGTCAATCTACCTCCGTTTAATTACCTACATTTTGTCAATCTGGCTTCTACAGATGGTAGTAATATTTCTCAACTTCCCTGGGCTTTTTATCCATGGGTTATCTTGGTGTTGTCAGGGAGATTTATTAGTTTTTTCAAAAATCAATTTGTAGAAGCCTTATCATTTTTAGTTTTGAGAAATCCTGGCTTTTCGGTGTATTGTTTGCTGCCAATAACATCGACGCTGTGGTCGCTAGTTCCCGAGATCACGCTGAAAGGCGGGATAGCATTTACAGGTTTTACGATTTTTAGTTTTTATTTAGGTGCGCGATATGAGTGGCCCGAATTATCTGGAATACTGAGGTGGGGCTATACATCTCTCGCCATAGTTAGCGTTTTGCGGTATCCGAATGTGGGGAAAGAATTTGCAGGAATTACCAGCCATAAAAATGCTTTCGGCAGCCTCATGGTTGTGAGTACAGCACTTTGGTATCTGCACTATTCCCAAGGTGCTAAAACTCAGAAAGAACGCTGGATAGCTCTGGGGTTCATGTTGTTTTCCTTTTATTTGGTGAGAGCTAGTAGCTCGGGGGGTTCTCTAGTTAATAGTTTGATGCTCATAGCTGTAGTGTCATCTTTAAGTTTTTTGAGCAGGTTAAAATTTCAATGGGCTTTTACTTGTGTTGTCGGCTTTACGGTCTTGGCTATTATTACCAGCGTTTATATCATAGACAACCTAGAGTCTATTGTTGTCGGGGGATTGGGAAAAGATTTGACCTTGACAGGGCGGACAGAGTTTTGGCCGCAATTAATCGACGCAGCAAATCAGCGCCCTTGGTTTGGCTATGGATTTGATGGGTTTTTTAAGCAAGACGAAATTGGCGAGCAAACTCCAGCTTATTTCATATATACTGCCAATGGATTTCAACCAAAAACTGCTCACAACGGTGCTATATCAGTATTGCTATCTTACGGTTATCTGGGACTTTTCTTAATATTAGCTTCACTGTTTACTAATCTAATTCTGGCAGTGCGACAACTGAATCGCAGCCCGCTATCTGAATCCGGAATACCGATTATTTACTTGGTGTTTATAATACTGAATAACATTACTGAAGGTTCTTTGGGTGAGATGGGGGACGTTTGGCTTGCTTACGTGTTATTAACAGTAAGACTTTGTATCGATAGTAGCAAATCTCCATCCAGCAACCGCCGCATTGACCGCCGGGATTTGCCGTCCTCATCTGAATCCAGATTGAATCCCCATTAATTTGCAGAAGTTAAAAATCGATAGAACTATGGGTGTTGCTGAAAGGGTAATGATTTAAGTCCGTAAAGGGGCAGTCATAAATATGTAGTGGTGGCTGGTAGTTGCCAACTCAAATTCCAGCTATTTTCAAGTTAAAACATAAAAAAATATAGCAATCCTTGCAGGAGTCGTAAATTTTTTACCCCACCCCAGCCCTCCCCGCGAGTTCGGGGAGGGAGCAGGGTAAACGCATCTTAATTTCAACCTAAAACATGATAAGATGAAGTATTTAGCTAAATCAAGGGCGTAATTCAT
>NZ_JAUBSX010000087.1:0-11928 GCF_036704885.1 Microcoleus sp. F4-D5
TACTTATTATCTCGGATGATTCACTTTTATCCCCTCCATCTGCCTATGTGCCAGTTGGGGGTGCGGAATGTGGGTTCCAACAGTATCGGTATGATTCTCAAACACAAGTAGTCCCGGACGCACAAGGTGTCATCACCTTAGTTTGTTGCCTCAGGAAGAGCGTGAAAGCGTAGCTTTTTTGCCAACAAACCCGGTTTCTTCATGTTGCCAGTGCGGCCGGTACAGACAAGAAAACCCCAAGCCAGTTAAGCTTGGGGCTATCAAATTAGGGTGCATCTAACAAGGGATTATCCGATCGCCCTCGCTCGCCATCAGGAAAACAAACTCGATTTCCGCCAATAGCTTCTGACAAATAATCCGCCGCAGCTTCCACCACCGCGATCGCATTTTCATAAACCATCCGCGTCGGCCCCAAAACCCCAACACTACCCACCGGAACCGATCCCCGGCGGTAAGTCGAAGAAATCAGAGTACAACCGCGAATTGGTTCCAAGGAATTTTCCGAGCCAATACGCACCGTTACCCGCTTCCCTGGCGTGTCCAACTCAGGCGATTCAAAAATCAAAGGCCAAAGCAGTTCCTGCTCTTGTTCGAGCAGTTGCACCAGAGTTTGAACTTGCTGCAACTGCGAAAACTCAGGCAAGCGCAGCGCTTCTGCCAAACCGCCGATCAGAATCCGCGTGTAGGTTGGATTCTTTTGGCGGCTGCTCAAAGCAGCCAGCATGGTTCCCATCCACTCAGCGTAGACTTCAAAGTCCCGGTCTAACTCGCTCCAGTCTACAGCCGACAGTTCCAAGAGCGATCGTCCCCGCAACTTGCTGTTCAAAAAATTCGACAAAATCTGCAATTGGCGATCGACGATTTCCACATCAGGTATCTTACCTTCTGCGTCCCTCGGCAACTGCACCAAAACCGACTGAGTTTCGTAGGCATCCGTCACCACGATCAGCATCACCTTTGTCGGCTCTAGCTGCACCAGTTGCAAGTGGCGCAAGCAAGCCATGTTGGTTTGCGGTATGGTGATCATGGCTATGTAACCGCTGATAGTGGCCAGGATTTGAGCAGCCCCGCGGAGAGCCGCGTCCATGCGACCGTCGGACCAATTGAGCTGGTCTAGTACCTGTTCCACCTTGCGCGCCAGCGTATCAGACGGCTGAATCAACTGGTCTACATAAATCCGGTAGCCGGAGTCAGAGGGGACTCGTCCGGCCGAAGTGTGGGGCTGATAGAGCAATCCAGCTTTTTCAAGAGTCCCCATCGCATTGCGAATTGTAGCTGGGCTGACGCTGAGATTGAATTCGTCAACCAAAGCTTTTGAGCCAACGGGTTCCGCTGTAGCTATGTAGTGGCGAACCGTTGCCCAAAGGATGTGTTGTTGCCGATCGGTGAGGTTAACGGGCACAGATATTTAAGCAGAATTAGAATTGAGAGTTGAAAGCCACTATTAAATGAAAGCCTCTGTCCTTTAGGGCGATCGGGCAGAGTTATTTATTTAACATAACAGATTTAGGTGAAGGAAGAAGGAACACCGAAGAAGGAACAGGGAAGAATGTTTTAACTTTTAACTTGTATAGCAACCGTCCTGACGGTTAGGAGGTTCTTGATTGCAGTTTCCCGATCGGGTCAATTGTTTCTTCACACCGATCTTCTGATATAACTTTCTACTATTGGGGAGCTTCGCTTCCCCGAACCGGAGTTGTGCCAAATAACCCTTTCCTCGGCTTCGCTTTGCCCAATTCCCTTTAAGTGTGTTCGTGAAGAATATTTTGCAGGTAACTAGCCACTGCATCCGGCTGTTCCACCATTGCCAAATGGCCGCACTCGGGAATCTCAAGGACATTCTGGCCGCAACCTTGGAACATCCAGTGAAAGCTAGCCAAATGCAGCACGTATTTTGGTTCCATAATTTTGTCTTTAGTGCCGGCAATAAAATAAACAGGCTGCTTGAGTCGGGACACAATTTGCGGCAAGAGGTGAATCTCCGCTTCTGTGGTGGAGTCTAATAAAGCCCCCAAAGCTGCCTCTGGATGAGCCGCCACGAAATCTCTTAAACGCTGCCGTCCCCAGGAGGGACCGATCGAGCGGGCCACAGCATCGCGGGCAAACACAAAATCTGCTAACGGCAAGCTAGACAGCCAGCGGGGACGCATTTTCACTAGCTGCTTGCCGACGGCTCGAAACCGCTCGAATTCTTCCTTAAGATAGATGCCACCGCCTGCATTGATGCAGACGACACCTTTAACGCGATCGGACAGTTGGCTGGCTCCCCAAAGAGCGATCGTACCGCCCAGAGAGTGTCCCACCAGCCAAGCACAAGATATATCGAGTTTTTCTAGTAAAATTTCCAAATCGCGAGCGTAAGCTGCGGGAGTGTAGCAGGAATTTAGCGGTTCGGAACGGAGGCGATCGCCTCCGTCAGATTGAGAATCGCCAAACCCCCGCAAATCGTAAGTCAGGCACTGATAGTTGGGTGCCAAGCGATCGGTCAAAGGTTGCCAGTAGCGACGGCTTAACAGCCAGCCGTGGACAAATACCAGAACCGGGGAAGTTGCAGTCGGAGCCGTCAAATCGCAAGCGTGCCGAACCCCTAGGATGTCGATGGTTGCCATAATTTTATCTTATCCCGAAATCAACACACAGGTATCAGCAGTTCGATCCTCTTTGATGGCTCCGCTAGGGGACGATCGGCTTAGTTTACCTTTGTCGGGACTGAGGTTTTGACCAAAAACCGAGTTTCACCAGCGTAAGTGCTATCCCTAAAATCGCTCGCCCAGCAATCTTTGTCGCACCCCCTCAGCGATTTTTTGCCCCAAATACTCGGGAATTAAACTTTCATTGGGCCCCAACAAGTAGAGAATCAGGCGAGTTCGCCCCCGCCAAACCAGCAAATTAGCATTTACTACCAACAAATCCTCTTGCCAAATGGCATACATAACTTTGTAAAAAAGTCCAGGCTGATTATCTGCTTCAATCAGCAAAGCAGGCAAGTGGAAAACTGGATCGACGTAGAATTCAGTTGCCACATCCTCCAAACCCGCGTCTAAATTAAATTCCACCGCCAACATCTCTTCAACCTCAAAATGCCCCGCCAAGGCCTCTCGAACCGCCCTACAGACGTTTTCTGCTGTTTTATCTGCCAGTACCTTGCCACCGCGAGATACTACCAATTTGATAAATACCAGCATGGGCGGGTAAATTTGACCGTACAGACTCAGACTGTGAATTGTCAGTCCGTAAGCCGCCAGCACTCCAAAAATATCGCTCAGTAGAAAAGACTGGTTCCGGTAAGCAAAATGCAGGGCACTTTTATTACCTTCGGCTCTGATTTCGATGACTGCTTGCCGAGTTTTGTAAAGTTGGTAAGCTAATTTGAGGTTTTGCAGTTGGATTTCGCTGCTGACAAATTGCTCGTAAAACTGCGGAAACGCTCGATTAAAGCGCTTGAGAAGTTCTAGTGTAGATGGTTTTAAACCCGAAGCCATAATTGAGGAGAAGGTGCGGGAGATATACTAGGTATTGACTCTCCCATGCCTTATGGCAATGGGATTTTTGATTTGACGATTCGAGTTAAATTGTGCCTATCTCCTCACTAAAAGCAAAAGTCAAATCTGTCTGGGTACCGCTCGCGAGAATGTCACCGTTGCGCCATTCCAGCCGTATTTCGCACCAAGGGTGTAAGTTCCGGCGCGATCGGCGGCACTTAAAAGAAGCAATTCCCAAAATGCCTCCATCCTGGTGGTTCGGCAACAGATTTTACCTTAAAAGCGGGTTGTCCGGGCACTGGTAGCAGAATACTTCTACCAAACTTGACGAGAATCAAAAAAGCGCAGATTGAATGTTGGACGACAAATCCCTGTTTTCGGCGTAAGATGAGTGTACCGCAAACTGTTCCTCAAGAGGCTACCCGCTATTCATCCCACGCCGATCGGAGTGGTTTTATGTGTCGGGTTCTCTTTCAGGTCGTCCAACTTTTACTACCTTAACCGCGCCTGCATGGGTTTTTGGAAAAACTTATTTAGTAGTTCTGAGTCTGCCTCTGTACCCCAAACAGCGGAATTTGAGGAAGATGTGGCTGTTGGGTTAGGCGATCCGCTTTCCCCAACGTTTCGCAAACCCGCCAGCGGCAACGCTCGCATCTTTTTCAGTTGCGATCGGGACATTGACCTCTACGAACTCGAAGAACTTTGTAATGCAGTGGGTTGGTCCCGCCGTCCCCTGCGTAAAGTCAAAAAAGCTATTGTGCACAGCTTCTTAGTCGTCTCTATGTGGGAGATGCGGGGCAGCCAGCGACGGCTGGTCGGTTTCGCCAGAGCGACTTCAGACCATGCTTTTAATGCCACGCTTTGGGATGTGGTAGTTCATCCTGACTACCAGGGTAAAGGCATGGGCAAGGCGCTGATGAAATACATGATTAAAAAACTCCGCAGTGAAGATATCAGCAACATTACCTTATTTGCTGACCCTCAGGTGGTGGATTTTTACCGAAATTTGGGCTTTATGTCCGATCCGGAGGGGATTAAAGGTATGTTTTGGTATCCAGATTAGACGATCGGGTGGGGGTCAGCGTTGATTTGTTGAGCTTAACTAAAGGGGCAAATATTTGACTGAACCTACCTCTTCTTAATCTAGAAAAATCCGTTCTTCTAGATAGACTACTTTAGGTTTAGGGCCTAAACTTAACCCTATAACCTTTGGCTGAAGGGGAATAACCTACTTATTTTGGGATAGGCGACTACCCAACAGGGTAGGGAATAAACTTTAACTGACTTTAGGTAACTAAAGTTAAGCTCGATTAGGTTTTATAAAGTAGGAAATGCAATATTGACGCTGCCAACACCTCCTATGCCTGTGCCCTGCGGTTCGTTAGATTTGGATGTATCCCGCAGTAGGGCCGTGATGAAAGTGCAATTATTCAGTCCTGGACGCAGGCTAACCAAAAAACCCGATCGATCGTTGTCACGTTCGAGCGTATAGGACAAAATTAGCTGAAGACACCGGGTTTTTGCGTTCAGGACTGTTATTGTCAAACCGCACAACCTGAAGACAACTGAGGCGTAGCTGCATCGATAGCTAAAATTAAAAAAAGCTTGACAAGCGAGGGGTTTTGTGAGTTAATGGTGAAAAGATGGCTAACTATCACCGGGATGTAGCGCAGCTTGGTAGCGCGCCTGCTTTGGGAGCAGGATGTCGCAGGTTCAAATCCTGTCATCCCGATCGCACAATGTTAAATAATAAACTGAAGCACAACCAGCCTCTGATGTTGAGATTTGGTCAAAATCAAAACTAATTGAGGGATTTTTTGCCGATCGTGTGAAGACGGCAGTCTTTGCGTTAATGTGTTTCAGGATCGCTCCTGGTGAAAAAAACATGAAATCATTAGTTCGTTTGGGCGCAATATTGGGAATTGTCGGCAGCACTCTGCTGGGCCCCTCCCCAATTGGCAAGATGTCTGCACTGGCACTGCCGGAGCCGCAAATTTTGGAAAAATTGCGATCGGTGCCGGTATTTACGATTACAGATGCTCAGGGTGCGCCCCTCATCGCTTCTGTTCCCAAGCAGGGTCAGGGTCAAACTGGTAATGCTTCCGTGGCGGGAATTTTCATCAGCCAGAAAGATGCTCAAGCTTTTGTAGATCAACTCAAAACCAAAAATCCTCAGTTGGCAGCCTCGGTGCGCGTGATGCCAGTATCGCTGGGGGAAATTTATCAGATCACTCAAGCAAATAAAGGCAAGCCGGATGAGGTGCAGTTTGCTTTTGTTCCGGCTCCGCAGCAGGTGCAGTCGGCTAAAACTGTACTTCAGCAGACTGGTCAACAAGTTAACGAGTTCAACGGTGTACCTCTGTTTTTGGCCAGAGGCGGCGCGGAAAATGGTTATTTGACGATTCAGCGCGGCCAGCAAGAGGTGATTCCCTTGTTTTTTAACAAGGAGGATTTACAGGGAATGGTCGATCGTTTTAAGCAGCAGCAGCCGAACGTGACAGCCACAATTAAGATTGAGGTGGTGAACTTGGAGAGCGTTTTGGAAGCTTTGCGTACTGAGAACGACCCGTTTTTGACCCAAATGATTTTGATTCCCTCGCGGGAGTCGCTGGAATTTGTGCGATCGCTCCAACCAGCAGGTGCTGGCCAAAATCCACAGCTTGCTCCAAATCAAACTCGACCGGCTCCTGCCTCTCCGGCTCCAGCTCCGAGTCAACCTCGACCGACTCGCTAATAGTTAGTCCCCACTCATCAGTCATCAGTCGTCTGTTATCAGTCATTAAATAGTAGGTTGGGTTTCTCGACTCAACCTACTATTTAGCAATTAGCAATTAGCAATTACTCATTAATAATTACCATTACTAAAAAGTCTTATGTTTGTTTCTGGTTTAGAGCTTTGGCAGTGGATGAATCAAGCTAAAACCGAGGCGATCGCTTATGACATTCCCCTAGCAGAAATCGACTGGCTGCTGCAAGAGCTGGCAGGTTTGGATAGGTTGGCTCTGCGTTTGGAGTCGTTTAAAGATTGGCCAAAAATTGAATTAAAGTTGTCTTTATCTGAACTTGCTCAATTGTGGCAGCGGCGCTTGCAGGAACGGGTGCCGGTGCAGTATTTAACGGGAGTCGCACATTGGCGGCATTTTTCGCTTACAGTAACGCCGGCGGTGCTAATTCCGCGTCCTGAAACAGAATTGCTGATCGATTTGGCTGTAGAAGCTGTTAACAGCCATTTAGAAGCAGAAAATATCAATCAAAAATCTACCTTACTCAGGGGGGGAGAAGATTTAAACTTCTCCCAGCTTCGGAGAGAATTTGCCAAATCGCATTGGGTGGATTTGGGGACGGGCAGCGGGGCGATCGCGATCGGCTTGGCTTCTGCGTTGACAAATGCTAGGGTTTATGCGGTAGATTGCAGTTCGGAAGCTTTGGCAGTTGCTCGGCTGAATGCTGAGAATTTGGGCTTTGAATCGCGAATTAATTTTTATCAAGGTTCGTGGTGGGAACCGTTAGCATTTCTCAAAGGTCAAGTCAGCGGCATGGTGTCTAACCCGCCTTACATCCCCAGCAGCACGGTGCTGACTCTGCAACCGGAAGTTTTGAAGCACGAACCTCATCTGGCCTTAGACGGCGGTTTTGACGGGTTAGATTGCATCCGGCATTTGGTAGAAACGGCTCCCGATTATTTAGAATCCGGGGGAGTTTGGTTGGTTGAGATGATGGCGGGACAGGCTGAGGCGGTAGCTGATATGCTGGACAGTCACGGTAGTTATTGCGATGTTCAGATATTTGCTGATTTAGCAGGAGTCGATCGGTTTGCTTTAGCCTATCGTCTTTAGGTTTCAAAAATAGACTGATTGCATACATCTTGAATTCATAGGTCAACCGCAGATGCAAGGCAGATAAATACAGATAAACGCAGATAATTTCCTGATTGGAAAGCGATTTAATGCAATTGCTCGTCTAATAATATGCCACAATTCTCAAATCAAAAATCCGATGACCCAAGTTTCGATAAATGCCCTAGTTCAAGGGGCAATTTCAGGAGATTATATTGTCAGCTTTCCCACTGATACTGTACCCGCTTTGGCTGCCAGGCCCGATCGAGCCGACTTGATTTTTGCAGCTAAACGCCGCAGTCAAGACAAACCGCTGATTTTGATGGCAGCCTCGGCGGAGGCTTTATGGCCATACGTCCAGGGGACTCCAGCAGAGTTAAACTTGTGGCAGCAAGTAGCCGCATCCTATTGGCCGGGGGCGTTAACTTTGGTGCTCCCGGCTTCGGCAAAAGTCCCGGCGGCCATGAATTCGATGGATCGGACTACAATCGGGGTACGAGTTCCTAACTCTCCCCTGGCCCTCAAAATTCTACAGCAGACAGGCCCTTTGGCTACTACCAGTGCTAATTTATCCGGCCAGCCGCCTCTGGAATCGGTGGCAGAAATTGAGGCTGAGTTTCCGCAAGTCTTGACATTAGTTCCTTCTGAATTAGCAACAGCGACAACAGCTTCGAGTTTGCCTTCGACTGTGGCTAAATGGACTGGCAGCGATTGGGAAATATTGCGACAAGGCGCGATCGAGTTAGAATGCTAAAAGCTAAACTCCAAGGCAAAGCAATATGGCGCCGATCGGCTGGAGCGACTTGATATATTTAGGTATGGGACTGGGACTGGGTTGGGGAAGCAGTTTGATTTGGCACCCGCGGCAAAAAAGCTCGCAACAGCCAGAACCTCCGCCCTACCAGCCACCAACTCCTCAAGAAAATTACTTAAAGGAGTTTGATGCCCTTTCCGAGCAACTTAAACAAACTCAATTGGCTTATCAGATGGCATCCGAGATGAGTCAATTTAAGGCGGGTTTTTTGGCTCGAACTTCTCATGAGTTGCGATCGCCCCTGAGCAGTATGATTGGTACGCTGCAATTAATTCTGTCGGATCTGTGCGACGATCCTGCTGAGGAACGAGAGTTTGTCGAGCAAGCTCACCTCGCCGCACTCAACCTGGTGAAATTGATCGATGAAATTATCTTTGTTGCTAAAACTGAACACGGCACTGAAAAGATGGATATTGAGCCGATTCAGTTAGCTAAGATTTTTGATGAAGTAGATGATTTAACTTACTTGCAAGCTGCAAATCGCAGCATTCGTTTGGAGATATTACCGCCCGATCCCGGAATTTATGTATTGGCAGATTTGCCGAGGTTTAGACAAGTTTTAGTCAATTTGGTAGATACGGCTGTTGCTCAGATGGAGGAGGGCAGTATTTTTGTTTCGGCCCATTCTTCGCCGGAATCTGGATACGTTCACATTTGGGTTGACGATCAGCGTTCGGTGAGTGCTTGGAGTGAGTCTTGGGATTTGCTCAAGCACGATTTGGAGCGTGATGCTACTAAAAGCAGCGATAATTCTAAGGTGTCTTCTGGAATGAGGTTATTGATGAATCAGACTCTTTTAAGTTTGATGAATGGAAAATTGGAGGTTCTGGCTGTGCCTTCTGAGTCGGAAGAGTCCAATTTTAACCGGACTCAGTGTTCTATTCCTCTGGC
This sequence comes from Microcoleus sp. F4-D5, assembly GCF_036704885.1. NCBI lineage: Bacteria > Bacillati > Cyanobacteriota > Cyanophyceae > Oscillatoriales > Microcoleaceae > Microcoleus > Microcoleus sp. F4-D5. The sequence continues at coordinate 9,024 of NZ_JAUBSX010000087.1, forward strand.
AACTTTGTGATCGAAGTTCAGCAAAGGATTGTGTAGCGGATATCACCCGCATTGTGCAGGTACGATCGCAAAATCCAGTATTTTTATCAAGATGAAAAATATTGAAGCGTCTAATATTAGACATCTCCAATAAGTCTAATATTAGACATCTCCAATCATTATTGTGGAACAGGCATCCTGCCTGTTCAAGACTGGCTGTTTGCGAGATGTCTATTAGAGCACAGGATATTTACCACTGCGGTCTAATTGCCGGCACCTGCGATGAAAAGGGATTAGTCGAACACATCGACAAACTACTCGGTTCTCACCCCAAGAAATCATCACCCCGGGACAAGCAGTCAAAGCCCTGATTTTAAAAGGTCAAGGCTTTGTCAGCGCCCCGTTATATCTATTTGCAAAGTTATTTTTCGGGAAGGCTACAGAACATCGCACGCTCCTACAAGGGCTGACAAAATGATAGTGTATGACATTTAGATCGAATGTGCTGTATCTCGTCCGGGGGGGGTTGACGTTGAGCTCTCACAAGACCCTAAAAAATATTTTATTCGCTGATTCAGCCAATTATCCAAACTCTGCCTCCATTTGCCGCACTACTGTTAAAGCAGAATAGGAAACACCGGCAGTTCCTTCTCCGGGATGGGTGGAGTCGCCTACTAACCACAAATTTTTAATTGGTGTGCGGTTGGCAAATCCGAAGGGGCCGAAGGTTGGTACTCGCTGGCCGATGCCGCCCACAGCGCCTCTATCTCGGGCTGTATAGCGTGCAAAGGTGAGCGGTGTAGCTGATTCTTGATGTACGATCGACTCTGGCGTCAAATCGAAATATTCGCTCAAACGGGCGATCGCCACTGCGCTGTATTTTTCCTTCAATCCTTCATAATCAACCGAATTCCACCACATTCGAGTATCAGTAAATGACGAAGCGATAATTGTCGCCATCCCCTTCGGTGCTCGACCATCTCCCGGATGGCTGACAGAAACAAATAATGAATTATTCTCCCCAATCTCGCCGTCGTAATCGTAAAGAAACTGAAGGTGCGGCGGACAATTTGCGGGAATTGCGCTTTCACGCACTCCCAAATATATAACAAATGCGCCGGATGCAGGCGGCAATTTATCGACTCGATATTTGTAGCCTGCCATTTGATTTGGCAGTTGGTTTTTGGTCTCTGAAGTATCTGATTTAACGGATAAATTATCTGTTAAATTATCTGTTAAGTTTCCGACAATCGGCTCGCTTGACAACAATTTTACTAAATTTTGCGCCGTCACGTTGGCAACAATGCGATCGGCGGTTTCTGTCCAAACTTCGCCGGTTTTTTGATTGCGAATTACTGTACCAGTCGCTTTGCCGTTTGTTGTGATAATGGTTTCAACTGTGTGACGGAGTAAGACTTTGCCGCCGTAGAGTTCGATCGCCCCTACGAGTCGATCGCTCAATACCTGCATGCTTCCTTCTAGATGATACAATCCCTGCGGCTCTTGCGAAACTCCTAAAGCCGTCGCGGCGTAAAGTAGCGCCGTTTCTTCAGCATCGACTTGAGAATATAATTTTAACTGCAAATCCAGAAAAGTTTTCAAGCGCAAATTGTCTCCCAACCCGCAAAGGCGCAAAGCATCTCCCACTGTCATAAAAGTGAAAGGCAAAGTAATTAAAGTATCGGGGCGAACAGCTTGAATTAATTGCCAGAAATCCCAGAAGTTTCTCGGCGGTAAAACTGGATCGCGGCCTTGAAAGTTCCAGCTAGCTTTGAACAATACAGACAATAATTGCCAAAAACGTTCGCTTCCGGGAAACTGTCGCTGCCTTTCTTGTTGCCACTTTTGCGGATCTCGCCACACGCTAATCGGGGCGCTTTCTCCCGGCAAAAACACCGCACAAGCGGGGTCGCAGGGTGTGGCTGCGGGGAGTTCTATGTCTAATTCGGAAAAAATTCGGTGGTGAATGCCTCCGGGTTCCAATCCTGCAACCTGCGTGGCACCGACATCGAAGGTAAAGCCTTTGCGTTTGAAGGTGGAAGCGCATCCTCCGGGGACGATCGCCTGGTCTAAGACTAGCACTTTGTATCCTCTGCGCGCTAGCAGGGCGGCTGCTGTGAGCCCGCCGATTCCGCCTCCAATTACCGTGACGCGGCCCTTAGTGTCTGCGGGACTGGATTTGCTTTGAGGGGTGCGATCGCCTGTCATAATTTATTTATTGTAATATTTCTTAATATTGTTATCATATTTTGCAATAAAAAGCTCTTGTGGCGACAGTTTTAAATCTATCGCTACAAGAGCTCTCGTCCGAGTTGACAGGACATTTCAGGGGTAACGTGCAGCCGGATCGCCTGAAGCAACCCGAGTTTTTGCCGTAGCCGATTGGAGAATCAGGGACGGCGCCACTTGTTGAGATAAGCTTCTCCAATCCCAGCCACAGCCTGCATTTGACCTAGCTGTTCTCGTAAAGCTTTGATGGTTCTTAGCTGTTCTTGAGACTGTTGCTGCAAAGTCTCGTAGCTTCGCTGTTTCGCCACACTCTGGCTTAATTGATTTTCCAGAGATTGCAACTTGCTCAGTTGAACTTGGAAGTCGCCGATCGCACTTGACTTTTCTGCTAACTGGTGCTGCAAAGATGCGATTGAACTTTCTCTTTCTGCTAACTGGTGCTGCAAAGATTCGTAACTCGAGTTTGATACGGTTTCCTGCAACTCGGTTGGCAATTGATGTTCGAGATTTTGCTTTTCTGCTGCTAACTGCTGCTGCAATGATTCCAGAGCACTCGACTTTTCTGCTAGCTGCTGCTGAAACTCCTGTTCCCGGTGTTCCGTTTCGGCTAATTGCTGCTGCAAAGAGGCGATCGCGCTTTCCCGTTCGCTCAACTGCTGCTGTAAAGCTTCGTAACTCGACTTGGCTACAGTTTCGG